>JAZNVY010000311.1:0-11107 GCA_045593105.1 Eubacteriales bacterium | reverse complement strand
TGGCGGCGGAATAGATCGATGCCACGATCTCCCAGGGATTGATAGAGGTGGCAGAGCCGGCGGCGGTGATATCGCCAATGAAATCGGCAATGATGGAGCCGGGGAAATTGTGGATAATGTGCATGACGATGGTATAGCCGATCCGGCCGGTCTTGGCATAGACGATACTGAACAAAAGTCCTAAAAAGGTGTCGTAGAAGAATTGATAAAAATTGCCGTGCAGGAGCCCGAAGAAGACGCCGCTTACCGTCACCGCCAGCACCTCACTATAAGGCAAGAGCCGATCAATGATCAGCTTGCGGCACATCAGCTCTTCCACAATGGGAGCGACCAATACGATCAAAATCAAATTTTCCAGAGGATGAGAGTCGTTGATCTGCTGGCCAATGAGGTTCGTGATCTCAGAGCCCTTCAGGGTCTCGACGAAATTCATCAGTCCGATGGCAATATAGTTACCTGCCATCATTAAAAAGAAAGAAATGGCCAAGAAGGCGATCCATCCGCCAAAGCCCAGTTTTTTCTTTTTCGGCGCTTTTTTCGGCATCCCGATCAGCAGACCGGCAAAAAGCGGAAAGCCAATAAGATAGGTGGGGATCAGCTGCACGAAGAGATCGAAAAATTGATGCTCTGCGACGGTCGGAAAAAAGGTTTCAGCGCCCATAAAAAGGGCAGTAGAGAGGAGACTGACGGTCAAAAGATAGAGGGTCAGTGCCCAGCCGATTCGGCTGAGGTTTTTCCGTTCTTGGCGCTTATAGACCGGGTTTCGCTCCGGGGGCAGCGGCGCCGGCGGTTGTTGATAGGGGGAAGAATAAGCGTCCATCGGGTACCTCCATGAAAAGTCTGATTACATATGGATACAATGTATGGTTTCAGTATAACACAAATCCTTCCGCTTTTCAAGGAAAGCGGAAGGATTTAACAACTTATTTATTTTTTAGTGATGCGGAAGATTCTGGTCTCTTTTTTCTCCATCTCAAAGTCGATATAGAGATCGTTGACGGTCATCTTCTCATCGGTAAAGGCGTCCACGACCTTAGAGACCGGGAAGGGGAAGTGGATCCGTTTTTCTCCGGTGGTCATGGCACGGATCGCCACGTACTGACCGCCGGCAAAAAAGGCGTCGCCGGTGCGGCTGTAGATATGCCCATTGCTCATGGCGATGACGGTGGAGAGAATTTGATGGGGAATACAGGGAAGCAGGCTATAGACGGAAGCGTAACCGTCGCACTGCTTCCAGAGCAGCGCCGGCTCGTTGGTATCCTTGAAATTTGCCAATACGTAGGTCTGATATTTCTCATCCTCCGCAAAGCGGGGGCAGGATGCTTTCTTGCGCGGATAGTACGGCATCTCGTTATCGGCATATTCATAAGAGGACTTGAGGGTGGGGAAGTACAGATCCGGCACCTCACACTGCATCTCGGGATCGAAGGGGTTATAAGTAATGGAATAGTCGGTCAGCTCCGCGTTCTCCATGCCGGCAAAATGCGTCCAGAACAGGGTGCGGCCGCCGCCCTTGAGTTTCTCATTGATGGCGCGGACGATATGCTCCTTGGGGTAGCAGAATTGGATAAAGACGTAGCATTTATAATTGTCCACCGGGAAGTCTTCCTCGGCGAGATCGTCTGCTAAATAAACGTGGTGGGGCGTACCGCAGAAGGTGAATTGCTGGCGCTGGCCGTCGCAGGCATCCCACGCCACCTGAATTCCCTTGGGGAAGAACTTCAAGCCGTCTTCGTCGATTATCAGCGCTACCTCCGGCTTGAGGGGTTCCACGGTCTGCTCTGCCGCCAGTTCATCGTGGCGGCGGATGACTTCCATCATTTTAGGATGATCAAACCAGCCGCCGAACATATCAAACCACCAGATGCCGTTCAGACCGGTGAGGGTACGGGCGGAGGTACGCATCAGGTTGGATACCGAGTCCTCCACCGTTTCAGGTCCCAGCCAGATATTGGCGCGGGTGTAATACTTATTGTCCGGCACGATATGGGGCAGGGTGACGGCAGGATTTTGGGTCAGACAGGTGCGGATATCGCCCTCGCTGACAAAGAGCTTATTATGGAAATGGATGGAGTCCTTCGCCGTGGTATATGGCCAGCCGGGGGCGTGACCGTGGGTGGTGGCGATAAAGTCGATATAGGGAGAGCAGATCAGATCGTAAAGATCGTTATGATTCCGGTCGGTCTTGGGGTTGGAAAGAATATAGCCGTAAAAGGCACCGGTCAGCAGGTTATTCCCGGTATATTCCTTGACACGCTGACAGAAGAACAGGATGGTTTCCACGAAGAGCTGGGCGCAGCTATCGTAATAATCCAGCACGTCCTGCTCTCGGCGCGGATCGCGGATGATGCCGTTCATCACCCATTGGCGACGGTGAACGGCAGGGATGGTGACGGCATCCATGGTGGGATGGTGGGTGCCCCATGCTTGATTAACGCCGTTGATATCGCCGTATTGATCGGTCAGCCAATTTCTGAAATAACGCTGGGCGCTTTCGGAATAGTCCACGTCGCCCATTCCCAGCTCTCTGCCGTGATAGGTCCATTCCTCGGTGGAGCCGGAGGCAACATGGTAGCCGATGACGCATTCTTTCCATTGGGAGGCATTGATATGGTCGATGAGGGCTTTTAAAGCGCCCCACATATCCTCTCTCCATTTCTCGGAGGAGAAGCTCTCCCGCACCGCTTCACCCCGACGGTTGCGGCAAAGCTCCTCGGGATATTTTTCCTCCCACCAAAGGGGCGTGGAAAGATAGACCCGCAGGATGATATAGGCACCCTTTCCTCCGGGCGCTACCAGCTCCAGCGTACGGTCGATCTCGGAAAAATCGTATTGGTCTTCGCCGATGAAATAGCTGGGAGTAAAGGGGCGCAGACCGGCCAGGTTGTTGATGCCCTGGTCGCAGGCGTAGGCACCAAAGAAAAAGATGCGCGCACCCTGCTCGCGGAATTTTGGAAGCACGCCGGAATCGGGGTTATAGGTCATGATTCCGGTGGGTTCGATCAGTTCACCGTTCACGTTAAAGACGATGCGTCCGTTCTTTTTATCCAGTTTCGCGATCATCTCATGATCCCTCTCTTTTTTATACGTAGTTAATTATATTATAAGTTCATTCTAAAAAAATAGCAATCCACAAATTGAAGAAGGAAGAGTTGAATTTCTATGAAAAAGAGCCTTGCATCCGCAAGGCTCTTTTTAAAAATATTATTCTACAGGCTTTAGGTTCCAGATATTCTCAGCGTACTCGGTGACGGCGCGGTCGGAGGCGAAGATGCCTGCCTTGGCGATGTTCACCAAGGACATGCCGTTCCACTTGAGGGTATCGCCGTAGAGCTCGTTGATCTTGGCCTGGGCGCCCTTATAGGCATTGAAGTCTGCCAATACCATATAGGGATCGGGACCGATGAGATAACGGACGATGGACTCGAAGCTCTTGCCGCCGATGCCGTCCTTGAGGATGGAGTCCAAAAGGTCTCTCATATGGGGATCGTTGCGGTAAAGCTGGTCGGGATGGTAGCCTTCCGCTTTCCATTTATTGACCTCGGGGGTGGTGAGACCGAAGAGGAACATATTCTCATCGCCCACCTGCTGGTGGATCTCCACATTGGCGCCGTCCAGTGTACCGATGGTCAGGGCACCGTTGATCATGAACTTCATATTACCGGTACCGCTGGCCTCCTTACCTGCCAGGGAGATCTGCTCGCTGACCTCGGCAGAGGGCATGAGGATCTCCGCCAGGGAGACCTTATAGTCTGCTAAGAAGACCACCTTTAGCATATCGCCGATGGCCGGATCGTTATTGATCATATCGCCCAGGGCGCAGATGAAGCGGATGATCTCCTTGGCCATGATATAGCCGGCAGAGGCCTTCGCGCCGAAGATGAAGGTATGGGGCTGGATCTTCAGTCCTTCATTCTTGATGCGGCGATAGAGATCGTAGATATGCAGGGCGCAGAGCAACTGACGCTTATACTCGTGCAGGCGCTTTGCCTGAACGTCAAAGATGGAGTTGGGATTGACTTTGATACCGCAGGAATTCTCGATATATTTTGCCATCCGCAGTTTATTCTGGTACTTGATCTCCGTCAGACGGTTGAGGACGGAGGTATCGTCCTTATACTGCAGGAGTTTTTCCAGCTCGGCGCCGTTCTTGACAAATCCATCACCGATCAGTTCCTTCAAAAGGGCAGTGAGACCGGGGTTGGATTCGCAGAGCCAACGGCGGTGGACGATGCCGTTGGTGACGTTGGTCAGCTTGCCGGGCATGATATCGTGATAATCCTTAAACAGATCCTCCTTGAGGATATCGCTATGCAGGGCGGAAACGCCGTTGACGCTATAGCAGCAGGCAACGCAGAGATTGGCCATCCGCACCATGCCGTCGCCGATGACCGCCATCTGGTCGATGACGCCGCGCTTTTCGGGGTGGTTATTATAGATCTCCTCACAGAAGCGGCGGTTGATCTCCTTGACGATGGTATAGATCCGGGGCAGTCTGCCGGAGAAGAGATGGATGGACCATTTCTCCAGTGCCTCGCTCATGACGGTATGGTTGGTATAGGCCAGGGTCTTGGTGGTGATGGCCCAGGCGGCATCCCAGGAATAGCCGTGATCGTCCATCAAAAGACGCATCAGCTCGGGAACGCAGAGTGCCGGATGGGTGTCGTTGATATGGACGACCACCTTATCCGCCAGATTATCCAGGGTGCCGTATTGTTTAAGATGATCCGCCAGGATGTTCTGCAACGAAGCACTGACGAAGAAGTATTGCTGACGCAACCGCAGGTTTTTGCCTTCCTCATGGTCGTCGGCCGGGTAGAGAACCCGGGAGATGGCCTCTGCCTTGGCATCGCCTTCGCAGCTCTTGAGGTATTCGCCCCGAGAGAAGAGGGACATATCGAAATTCTCCAGGCTCTTAGCGCCCCAAAGACGCAGTTTATTGACGATCTTGGAGTCGTGACCGGAGATCAGAAGGTCGTAGGGAACGGCCAGTACCTTATAGTAGTCCTTATGGACGGTCTTCAGTCCGTCGTTGCTCCAAAGCTCCTCTACCTGACCGTCGAAATGGATCTCCTGGGCTTCGTCCGGACGGGGAACCAGCCAGCCGCCGCCCAGCTCCAGCCAGTTATCGGGGAATTCCATCTGCCAGCCATCGATGATGACCTGGCGGAAGATGCCGAACTCATAGCGGATGGAAAAGCCGGTGGCAGGATAGTTGCAGGCGGTGAGGGAGTCCAGATAGCACGCGGCTAAACGACCGAGACCGCCGTTGCCGAGACCTGCGTCCGGTTCCATCTCATAAAGCTGCTCCAGATCCGTGCCCAGATCCTTGAGAACGGAGCGCACCTCGTCTTCCATCCCTAAGTTATAGAGATTATTCTTGAGGGAGCGGCCGATCAGGAACTCCATGGACATATAATAGACCTTTTTGCTTTCCTGGCGTTTCACTTCTTTGGAAGCGGCCTTCCGGCGGCGTTGGAGCTCCGCCAGCACCATGCTGACGACACTCTCGTACATCTGCCGTACAGTCGCGTCTTCTGCGTCGCAGGCAAACTTTGCCGCGACTGCGGCCTGAATTTTTTCTTTGATTTCCTGTTGCGTCATGGGTAAATGTTTATCTCCTTATATGGTTTTATAGAGCGCTTGATAGGCGAGGACGCTGGGACCCCAGCTGTAGTCGCCTGCCATGGCGTTCTTTTTTGCTTGCATAAAATGCGGTTGATCCCGGAAGAGCTCCAGCGCGCGCCAAAGCGCATTGGAGAAGTCTTCTGCATTAAAGGTCTGGAAGGTGATGCCCCGTCCGGTGCCGGTTTCGGGATTATAGGGAACTACCGTATCGGCCAGACCGCCGGTGGTGTGGACAATGGGCAGGGTGCCATAGCGCATGGCGATCATCTGCGCCAGTCCGCAGGGCTCAAATTCGCTGGGCATCATAAAGAAATCGCATCCGGCGTAGATCCGCTGCGCCAAGTTGCCGTCGAACGCCAGAATGACCCGGAGGTTTTCTGGATACCGCTCCGCCGCTTCCTTAAGGAATTGCTCGTAACGGGCGTCGCCGGTCCCCAGCACGACGATCTGCGCCGCCTGGGTTGCCAGCCAGTCCAATTTGGCGGTCAAAAGATCCAAGCCCTTTTGGTGGGTCAGACGGGTTACCATCCCAAAGAGAGGGATATCGTCCGTCACCGGCAGTCCCAGTTCTTCCTGAAGCGCGTTTTTATTGCGCACCTTTAATTCCAAGGTCTCCGCCGTATAATTGGCGGCGATCCGTTTATCGGTAGCCGGGTCAAAGAGATCGGTATCAATGCCGTTAACGATGCCGGAGACCTTCCAGGCTCTCGCCTGCAGAATATGCTCCAAGCCGCAGGATTTGGGCGGCGTCATGATCTCCTCTGCGTACCGCTCCGAGACGGTGGTCACCCGATTGGCGCACTCAATGGCACCTTTCATCAGGTTGATGCTGTTGTCGTAATAGAGCAGGGGTTTGACCTCTTCGCCAAGACCGAAAATGTTGCCCAACTGATAGGGGTCGTATTTTCCCTGGAATTCAATGTTATGAATGGTAAAGACGGTACGGATATTGCCGTAGCCCGGACGGTCCCGGAATTGAATATCCAAAAGCACCGGCAAAAGACCGGTATGCCAATCGTTGCAATGGATGATATCGGGAATGAATTCGATCTGGGGCAGACACTCCAGAATGGCACGGGAAAAGTAAGCAAACCGCTCACCGTCGTCAAATTCCCCATAGGTCTGGGTTCGGTTAAAATAATAGTCGTTTTCTAAAAGATAGTAGGTAACGCCGTCGATCTCTGCCTTATAGATGCCGCAACTTTGGTTTCGCCAGGCGTTTTGAAAGAAAAACTCGCTGAGAAACGTACATTTTTTCTTTAACTCCGGGGCGATTGCGCCGTAATAAGGGAGGATGACCCGCACGTCGTCTCCGGCGCGGCAAAGGGCCTTAGGCAGTGCGCCGGCCACGTCACCCAGCCCGCCTACCTTGATAAAGGGGGCGGCTTCACTTGCTGCATAAAGAATTTTCATAGCTTATACCTTTTTGCCTTTTCCGATCACGAAGGGCAGGGCAGGCGCGCCTTGCATCTCGCAATCATCGCTGATGGTTACGTTTTTATCCGCAATGGTACGGCTGACCTTCGCATTCTTGCCTACCACGCTCTTTTGCATGATGATGGAGTCTTCCACCACCGCGCCTTCTTCCACGGTGACGTCCCGGAAGAGAACCGAGTTGCGAACCGTTCCTTTGATGACACAGCCGTCTGCAATCAGGCTGTTCTCTGCGACGGCATGGAAATCATAAAGGGTAGGAACGGAGTCTTTGACCTTGGTATAGACCGGCCGCTCCGCCGGGAAGAGTTCCTTTTTCAGCTCCGGTTTTAGCATATCCATGCTGGCGGCAAAATAATCCTCCACCGTCCGGATGATCCGGGCATAGCCGGGATGATGATAGGCGAAGATCCGGCGGTTAGAAAGATTCTTCTGGATCAATTCCCGGTTCATATTGGTGAAGTCGTTATTGTCTGCTTCGTCCAGGAAGTCCAAAAGGTCGTCTTTATTCATGATATAGGTGTCCAAAGCAAAGTTCTGGGCTTCCTTAGAAGGTGCGTGCAGATAGGTGACGGTTTCGATCCGTCCATCCTTATCGGGGTGGACGATCATTTCGCCGACACCGGCCGGGATCTCCCCATAAGACATGGTGAGATAGGCTTTCTTTTCCAGGTGCGCCTTGATCATGGCTTTCATATCAATATTGGCTACCGTACCGCCAAAGGCCATGACCACCAGGTCCGCGTGCTGATCGGCAATAAAGCCCTTGACTGCACGCAAGGCGTCCAGCCGGCCTCGGACCGAAGCTGTCAGCTCCGGACGGGATAAGGGGGAAAGTACCTTGATGCCGCCTTTTTTGCGGTCAAGATCCCAGGCTTCGCCGCTTCCCATGTGATCCATCAGAGAACCGTAGTTCTCCTTACAGATAACGCCGATATTTTTAATGCCGGCATTCACCATATCGGAAAGGGAAAAGTCGATGGTGCGGTATCTGCCGGCAAAGGGCAGAGCCGCCGGGGTACGGGATTGGGTCAGCGCATTGGGGGGCGTATTTTCACTATAGTGATCGCAAAAGATAATGCCGAGTGCTTTCATAATTATTTACACTCCTTTCCGGTATTGGGCTTGATCATTTCCTTGGGGAGAACCACCTGGCCGGCTTTAACCACAGCCCCGGAGCCTACTACCGCGATGCCCCATTCTCCTTCGTAATGCTCCGGCTCGGCACCGATGACCGCGCCGTCCTCGACGATGGCATCGTCGGCAATGATGGCGTATTTGACGGTGCAGTTTTTGCCGATCTTGGCGTTCTGCATCACCACTGCGGAGTTAAGGGTCGTCCCTTCCTCTACGCTTACGCCGTTAAAGAGGACGCTGTACCAAAGGCTGCATCCGTTGAGAGAACAGTTCTCGGTTACCATGGATTCGCCGATCTCGACGCCCTTGCCGATAAACTGCGGCATGAGGTTCTGATCGTGGCGGGCATAGATCTTCCAGTTCGGATCGGAAAGGTTGAGGGGGATCTTGGGGTTCAGGAGATCCATATTGGCCTCCCAAAGGCTTTCGATGGTGCCCACGTCCTTCCAATAGCCCTCAAAGGGATAGGCGAACATCCGCTCGCCGGCATCCAGCATCTTGGGCAGGACGTCCTTACCGAAGTCCTTGGAGCTATTGGGGTCGGCTTCGTCCTCAATGAGGTACTTGCGGAGCTTCTCCCAGGTGAAGATATAAATACCCATGGACGCCCGGTCGCTCTTGGGATGGGGAGGTTTCTCCTCAAACTCATAAATGCAATCGTCGTCGTGGGCATTGATGATGCCGAAGCGACTGGCTTCTTCGATGGGAACCTGCAGGGTGGCGATGGTGGCATCGGCGCCCTTTTCCTTATGGAAGTCCAGCATCTTGCTATAGTCCATTTTATAAACGTGGTCACCGGAAAGGATCAGAACGTATTCAGGATCATGCTTCTCTATGAACTGGATATTCTGATAGATGGCGTTGGCGGTACCGGCATACCATTCGCCGGTGGAGCCGGACACATAGGGCGGCAGGATATGAACGCCGCCGTTCATCCGGTTGAGATCCCAGGGCTGACCGTTGCCGATATAGCTATGTAATTCCAACGGACGGTACTGGGTCAGGACACCCACCGTGTCGATCCCGGAGTTGGTGCAGTTAGAGAGGGGGAAGTCGATGATGCGGTATTTACCGCCGAAGGGGACTGCGGGCTTTGCCATTTCTTGCGTCAGTACGTAAAGGCGGCTGCCCTGACCGCCTGCCAGCAGCATGGCCAGCATTTCTTTTCTTTTCATACTTTACTCCTTCCGTTTTTTGGCTCTGTAATTATAATATGTGGCAGAGAAGGGGGGGAGATGCAGGTTGGCGGAGCATCCAAAGTTATGGAACGGCTGTTCCGTCACCGCCACCCGTTTCTTAAAGCGATCTTCGCCGCCGAACCGAGCTTCATCGGAGCAAAGGCGCAGGGTTAACGTACCTGCTTCGGGAAGCCCTAAGTTATAATCTATGAGGTCGTATTCCGAAAAATTCACGACCACCAGGAGAGTCTCTTTTTTGCCTTTCCGGAGAAAAGCCAGAACACAGTTATCCGTATCGTCCAGGGAGATCCATTCAAAACCCTCCCAGCCGGTATCCTGCTCGCATAGAGCCGGACGGGTCAGATAAACCTTATTGAGTTCCTTGGTATAGGTCTGGAGTTTTTGATGGGGTTCATAATCTAAAAGCATCCAGTCCAGCCCCTGCTCCTCATTCCATTCGATGAACTGACCGAACTCACCGCCCATAAAGAGCAGCTTCTTGCCCGGATGCGCCATCATATAGCCGAAATAGGCCTTGAGGTTTTGGAACTTTTCTTCATAGGTGCCGGGCATCTTGGAGATCAGCGAGCATTTACCGTGCACCACTTCATCGTGGGAAAGGGGCAGGATATATTGCTCGGAGTAGGCGTAGGTCATGGAGAAGGTCAGCATATTTTGCATCCCGTGCCGGAAGAGCGGCGGCTCTTTGACATATTTCAAAGTGTCGTTCATCCAGCCCATATTCCATTTGAAATCAAAGCCCAGTCCGTCAAAGTCTGTCCCGGTCACGTGAGGCCAGGCGGTGGACTCCTCCGCTACGGTGATGGCACCGGGGAAGGAGGCGTGCACCTCATAATTGAAAGTTTTTAAAAGAGCGACCGTTTCCAGATTGCCGGTCTCGCCGTATTGGTTGGCACTCCATTCGCCGTCCTTTTTGCCGTAGTTGCGATACAGCATGGACGCCACCGCATCTACCCGCAAGCCGTCGATATGGTAATTCTCCAGCCAGTTGCAGGCGCTGGAGATCAGAAAGCTCCGCACCTCCGGCCGGCCGTAGTCAAAGATCCGGGTTCCCCAATCGGGATGATCCCGCATCAAGGGGTCGGTATATTCATAGCAGATGCCGCCGTCAAATTCATAGAGCCCGGCGGCGTCCCGGGGAAAGTGCGCCGGAACCCAGTCCATAATGACGCCGATGCCTCGCTGGTGGCAACGGTCGACGAACGCCATCAATTGATGGGGTGTGCCGTAGCGGGAGGTGGGGGCAAAATAGCCGGTCACCTGATAGCCCCAGGATTTATCGAACGGATATTCACTGAGGGGCATGACCTCAATATGGGTATAGCCCATTTCAGCAACATAGTCTAAAAGCTGATCGGCCAGCTCGGGATAGGTATAAAAGTCCCCGTTTTCTTTCAGCTTCCAGGAGCCCAAGTTGACTTCATAGATGTTCATCGGTTGGGTGCGATAGTCTAATTTGCTTCGTTTCTTCATCCATTTGGCATCCTGCCAGGTGTAGCCGGAAATGTCGTATAATTTGGAGGCCGTATCCGGACGCAAAGCAAAATGGGTGGCATAGGGATCTGCTTTGAATAAAGTCTCTCCCGAGGGAGCACCGATGGCGTATTTATAGGAATCGTACGTATCGAGCCCTCCGACCGTCACCTCCCAGACACCGCGGTCATCCGTCTTGACCATGGGGATCGCGCCAACAAAGTCGGATCGTAGCC
>JAZNVY010000310.1:0-3316 GCA_045593105.1 Eubacteriales bacterium | reverse complement strand
CAGCTCCCGGGCAGTGGCGGAACCGCCGCGGACGGTCAGCTCCTGCGCGCCGCTCCAGTCCACGTCAAAACCGAATTCCCGGAGCGCTGAAACGGTCAGATCAATATAGGAACGGCTCTCCACCTTTCCGGTGAGCTGCAGGGTGCTTTCCCCTGCCGTCAACAGTAACGCAAACAGCAGACCTGTAATAAACTGACTGCTGACGCCGCCGTCCACCGCATAAGTACCGCTTTTTAAGGTGCCGGAGACGGTGATTTCGCCTTTTTTACGTGTAAAGGAAAATCCCTTTTCAGCGCAAAGCTCTTCATATACGGTCATGGGGCGCTCCATCAGCCGATCGCTCCCCAAAAGGGTCGCGGGCGTACCGAAAAGCAAGCAAAGAGGCAGGAAAAACCGCAGCGTACTGCCGCTTTCCCGGCAAGGGAGCGCCTCTTTCGGCGGCTGTATTTTCCCGGAGACCGTCACCCGATCCCCCTCCGCCTGCACCTGAAGACCCAAGGCACGTAGGCAATCCATGGTCGCCAGGATATCCTGGGAATATTCAATACCGCGGACGACACTTGTCCCCTCCACCAAGGCGGCGGCGATCAGATAACGATGCGCCATGCTCTTGGAGGGCGGTGCCTGCACCTTGCCCTCTGCAATGCCGGGCTTGATCTCAATCCTCATGGACACCCTCCATCAAAAAATCAATAGCCTCCAGATATCCGTCCGTCCCGTGCCCTGCGATGGTCTTTTTGCAGGCGGCGCGGATATAGCTGATCTGACGGAAATCCTCCCGCTTGCTGACGTCGGAGATATGCACCTCCACCATCGGCAGTCCTACCGCCTTCGCCGCATCCAAAATAGCAATACTGGTATGGGTATAGGCGCCGGGATTGATGACGATGGCGTCCATTTTGCCGTAAGCACCCTGGATAGCGTCCACCAGATCTCCCTCATGGTTGGATTGGTAAAAGGACACCTCTACCCCTTTTTGAGCGCAATGCGCCCCGATCTTTGCTAAAAGGGTCTCATAGGTCTCGCGTCCGTAAATTCCCGGTTCACGGATGCCCAGCATATTCAAATTCGGTCCATTGATGACAAGTATTTTCATTTCACTAAATCCTCGGTGATTTCTTTTATGACCAGTTCCAGCACCGATGCCGGAGAAATGATCCGATCCGCAGTCGCGGTGTAGCGCGGATACCGCTCCCGATAGCGCGCCTCTAACTGCTCCCGGTTGCCGGAGAGAGGACGGTCGTCGGTCGGTACGATCTCCTCCAAGGGGCGATCCAGGAACCAGATCCGCCCGTTTCGTTTCAATTCCTTGATGTTTTCATCCCTCAGAATGGCACCACCGCCGGTGGCGATGACGCAGCCGGTCATCGGCGCCGCATCCTCCCGGATGACGGCACTTTCCAGATCCCGGAACGCCGGCTCTCCCTCTTCGCGAATGAGTTCCGCCGGGGTCTTTCCGGCACGTTTTACCAAAAGTTCGTCGGTATCAAAAAATTCTCTGCCTAACCGCTCGGCAAGCAGCTTCCCCACAGTGGATTTTCCGCTGCCGGGCATTCCGGTCAGAACGATATTTTCTTTCGAAGAATAGACAGCCTGAAAAACTGCCTCAATCGTCTCGGGCGCGATCTTGGTATCTAAGAAATATTCCACCGCAAAGGCGGCCTGCGCTACCAGCATATAAAGTCCGCACACCGCCTTGATCCCACGGGCTTGCGCACGAAGGACCAGTTCGGTATTGAGGGGATTATAGACAGCATCCACCACCCCCTCCAGCGCAGGGTAGTCCTCGATATCCAGCGGTACGCTATGAATATTGGGGTACATACCGCAAGGGGTGGTATTGATCAAAATTTCCGCATCCCCATGGCAGGAACGGGCTTCTTCATAGGTGATGCCCTCCTTGCCGGTACGGGAAACCACCAGGATCTCCCGGGCAGAAAGATCCTCCGCCACCGCACGGGCGGTACGGGAGGTGCCGCCGCTTCCTAAGATCAGCACCTTCTTTCCTGCAAGCGCGATGCCTGCGCGGAGAATAAGGGCACGCATCCCGAAAAAGTCGGTATTATAGCCATAAAGCTTCCCATCGCGCT
The DNA here is from genome assembly GCA_045593105.1 of Eubacteriales bacterium. GTDB lineage: Bacteria > Bacillota > Clostridia > Oscillospirales > QAKW01 > QAKW01. The sequence continues at coordinate 1,226 of JAZNVY010000310.1, read as the reverse complement.
GAACGACGGTATTGACCGCCCCAATGGCCTTTGCCTGGGGGCTGATCTCGCTGAGGTACGGAATGACCGCCTGCTTATACGGAATGGTAACGTTGATGGCGGAAAATTCTTTCCGTTCCATAAAAGCGCCCAATTCCTCGGGGGTCAGTTCTTTCAGCTCATAAGTATAGTCTGCCAGCCGATGATGGATCTCCCGGGAGAAGCTATGGCCGAGTTTTTCGCCAATACAGCCGTATTTCATCATTGCTCTCCCAAAAAGTCCGTCCCGAAACGGCCGGTCAAAAGGTCTGCCACCACCAGGGCGGCGACGCTATCCACCACCACGCTTGCCCGATGGACGATGCAGGGATCGTGCCGTCCGGCGATCTGCAGGGTGGTATTTTTTTCTTTCATAAAGTCCACCGTCTCCTGCTCCTTGAAGATGGAGGGGGTGGGTTTCACGACGGTTCGGATCCGGATGGGCATTCCATTGGTAATGCCGCCGTTGATGCCGCCGTTTCGATTACTTTCCGTCACGACTTGATCGCCCTCATAGCGGAAAGGATCATTGGCAGTACTGCCCTTTTGATCCGCCAGGTCAAAGCCATCGCCGAACGCCACGCCCTTGACCGCCGGAATGCTGAAAAGCCCATGGGAAAGCAGGCTCTCTACACTATCAAACCAAGGCTCGCCCAAGCCGGCAGGCAGACCGGTGATGACCGTCTCCAAAATACCGCCGACGCTATCTCCCTCTGCGGCCGCCGCCTCAATGGCGGTCTGCATCGCTTTCTCCGCATCGGCAGAAAGCACCGGAAACGCGCGGTCACACAACGCCTTTGCGTCCGCATCAAAATTCTCAAAATCCCGATCGTCCACACCGGCGCAACGGGCAATATGGGTCATGATCCGAATGCCCTTACGCTCCAGAGCCGGGATCAGAATTCCTCCTGCCGCCACCAGACCGGCGGTGATTCGGCCGCTGAAATGACCGCCGCCGCGATAGTCCTCAAAGCCGTGATATTTGCAATAGGCGGTATAGTCCGCATGACCCGGACGCGCTTTACTGCGCGTAGCAGCGTAGTCCTTGGAATGCTGGGCGGTATTGGGGATGACGATGCAGAGGGGCGTACCGGTGGTATGTCCCTCAAAGACACCGCTTTCCAGCGTATATTCATCCTGCTCCCGGCGCGCGGTAGAGATCTTCCCTGCCGGACGGCGCTTAGCCAGCTGGGCACGGAGGAATTCCT
>JAZNVY010000309.1:0-13048 GCA_045593105.1 Eubacteriales bacterium | reverse complement strand
AAAAGCTTATCTTGAGATATCATCTGTTATTGAGCAAGAGGGGACTCATTTGCTTCACGGCGTCACCGGGAGTGGAAAGACCCATGTCTTTATGCGCTTGATGGATGATCTGACTTCTTCCGGAAGATCCGTATTGATGTTGGTGCCGGAAATTGCTTTGACGCCGCAGATGCTCAGTAAATTCTATTTACGGTACGGTGATTGTGTTTCGGTGCTGCATAGCGGTCTTTCCCTTGGAGAAAAAGCGGATGAGTGGAAAAAGATTCACAAGGGTGACGCTAAAATCGTTGTGGGTACTCGTAGTGCCATATTTGCTCCCATCCGTAATCTCGGTTTGATCATTATGGACGAAGAGCATGAGTCTACCTATAAATCGGAGAGTAGTCCGCGGTTTCACGCCAGGGATATTGCTCGATTTCTCTCCCATCATAAGAATATTCCGCTTTTATTGGCTTCGGCCACGCCGGCGATGGAAAGCTACTATCGGGCTGAGCGCGGCATTTATCAACTTCATACACTAACTAAGCGCTATAACGATGCAACTTTGCCGGATGTGCAGCTTGTCGATATGCGGCAGGAAACACTTGTGGAGGGAAGCAAATTATTTAGTGAACCGTTGATCGAGGCGTTGCGCGATACTTTTGCGTCAAAAGAGCAGGCAATTCTTTTTCTGAATCGAAGAGGCATGCATTCTGTTGTGGGATGTTCCTCTTGCGGGACGGTATCGAAATGTCCTTCGTGCGGGATTGCACTCACCTTTCATAAACCGAACCAACGCTTGATGTGTCATTATTGCGGCTATAACGTCAAGCGTTACTATAAATGTCCCGATTGCGGTAGTGAGCACATTAAGATGCTGGGTATGGGGACGCAATACGTGGAAGAAGAGCTGCAAACGATATTTCCGGACATCCGTATCCTGCGAATGGATATGGATACCGTCGATTCATATTTATCCTATGGCGAGCGTCTTTCCGCCTTTCGCGATGGAGAGTATGACGTCATGCTTGGCACTCAAATGGTTGCCAAGGGACTTGACTTTCCTGCGGTTACGCTTGTAGGTGTTTTACAAGCAGATATGTCGCTGTATACTGATGATTTCCGTGCGAACGAGCGCACCTTCAACCTTTTGACGCAGGTTTGCGGTCGTTCCGGTCGAAGTGGAAAAGCTGGACGTGCGGTAATTCAAACCTATTGTCCGGAGCATCAAGTGATCGCGCTTTCCAAAGACCAGGATTATTTGAGGTTTTATCGGCAAGAGATTGCATTTCGCAATTTGGTGGGATATCCACCATTTTGCGATATTCTGCTGATCGTAGCGGAGAGTTTTTCTAACGAGTCGGTTATTAATGGTATGACGTCAATCTATCGTCATCTGCAAGCGGCGAGTGTGGGGGAGTACAGTGATATTCCTTTGCGGTTACTCTCTCCGGTCGTTCCAAGAATTGGAATGCTGCGCGGTCGGCATCGAATGCAGATGATGGTGAAATGTAAGAATTCTGCAAAGCTGCGTCGTTTGATCAATGAATGTCGCAATCTTGAACTCCCGGCCGGTTTGCAAATTGTATTTAATATCAATCCCATCCAGTATTTTTGAGGTGTTTAGAATGGCTTTGAGAAACTTAGTGAAAAATGATATGACCTTTTTAGGTAAAAAGTCTCGTCCTGTCGAGGTGTTTGATGAAAAGCTTGCTACTTTGATAGAGGATATGCGTGAAACTCTGCGAAAAGAGCAAGGTGCCGGGCTTGCGGCTCCTCAGGTTGGTATTTTGCGCCGCATTTTCATTGCAGACATTCATTGCGATGGAACGGAATATAAAGAGTTCATTAACCCGGAAATTATTTCTGCTACCGGTAAAAATGATCGTTATTACGAGGGTTGTCTTTCTTTTCCGGGACGCAGTTTTCGCATTGTTCGTGCCAATAAAGTGAAAATGCGCGCTCAGAATGTAAAAGGCGAATGGTTTGAGTTCTCTGCAGAAGATTTTGTGGCGCGGTGCTTGCTTCATGAGTATGATCATCTGCAGGGCGTTACCATTCCGATGATTGGGGAAGAGGTCTTTGATGATGAATAAGCTTCGTATCCTCTTTATGGGAACCCCTGACTTTGCTTTGGCATCCTGCAAGGCAATTTATGAGCATCATGAATTGGTGGGGGTCGTGACGCAGCCGGATCGTCCCAAAGGACGCGGTGGCAAGATGTCTGCACCGCCGGTTAAGGAATTTGCGCTTGAGCATGGGTTGCCTTGCTGGCAGCCGACTGTTTTAAAGGACCTTGCGTTTCTTCCCGTGCTGGAAGAGATGAAGCCGGATTTGATCGTAGTCGCCGCATATGGCCGTATTTTACCGGAATATATTCTCAATTATCCGAAATTTGGGTGTATTAACGTTCATGGTTCGTTGCTGCCGAAATACCGTGGAGCGGCGCCGATTCAGCGCGCTGTCATTAATGGAGAACCCGAGACCGGCGTGACGATCATGAAAATGGCCAAAGGGATGGATACGGGAGATATGCTTCTCCGTTGCGCCACCCCTATTAAACCCGAAGATACAGCCGGAACTATTTTTGAACGTTTGGCGGAGTTGGGTGTAGATGCCCTTTTAAAAACGATTTCCATGTTGCAGGATGGCACGGCTGTTGCAATTCCTCAAGAAGAAAACGAAGCCACTTATGCACCGATGATCGAAAAATCAGAGGCTGAATTGCATTTTGAATGTGATGCTAAAACGGTGCGTAATCTTATTATGGGAATGAACCCGTCACCCGGTGCTTTTGTAGACTGCGGTGATTATCGTTTAAAAATTCACGAGGCATACCTTGGTCCTTCCGTTAAAGAAGCGCCCGGTATCGTATCATCTATTTCGCCGGAAGGTATTTTGGTTGCTTGCGGTGATGGAAATAGCGTACTCATAAAGACCATTCAAAAACAAGGAAAAAATAGGACGGATGCATATTCCTATGCGTGCGGCGCTAAACTTGCCGTAGGGGAATATTTGAAATAAAGGAGTAGGAGAACAGATGCTGTTCCATAGTTATTATTTTGGTATATTTACAATGCTGCCGGTTTTGATTTTGAGTCTTATCGTTCAAAGTCGGATGCAATCGGCATATTCTAAGTATTCAAAATGTACCAATAGCCGCGGCATGACCGGTGCGCAGATGGCGGAATTCATTTTACGTGGTGCCGGTATTCATGATGTCAGTATCACTTGCGTGAGTGGCCATTTATCAGACCACTTTGATCCCACGAAAAAGGTCGTTCGTCTGTCAGAGCAGGTATATCACGGAACCAGTATCGCCTCAATCGGTATAGCTGCGCATGAATGCGGTCATGCAATTCAGCATAACGTCGGTTATTTCCCGATTCGTGTTCGTTCGGCGGTGGTTGGAATCACCAATTTTAGTTCTAAGTTACTTTACTTTTTAATGATAGCCAGTATTTTCGTTTCCGGATATACCTATGGAACGGTCATCTTTAACCTGGCGATTTTATGCTATGCAGTTTTATTCTTCTTTCAACTGATTACTTTACCTGTGGAATTTAACGCTTCGGCACGTGCGATGCAGCAAGTGCGCGGCGCCGGATTTGGGGAACAGGACGCTTCCGGCGTTAGAAAAGTTTTGACTGCGGCAGCTATGACCTACGTAGCCTCTGCAATCACTGTTTTGTGGCAGCTGCTGATCTTAATCAGCCGTTCTAATCGACGCAGATGAAAGATCCGCGTCAGGTAGCATACAATTTAATAGAAGAATGGGATGTGAAGGCCACCTTTCCCAATCTTGCTTTAAAAAATACCCTTCGTTCGATTTATGATGAACGGGATCGCCGTTTTATTTCAGCGACGGTTTATGGTGTGGTTGAGCGAAAAATTACCTTGGATCATTTCATAAAGCAATGCTCAGACCGTAAAATGGAGAGACTTTCATCGGCGGTTCTCGCGGTGCTCAGAATGGGCCTTTATCAGATGTTTTATATGGATATTCCGGCATCTGCGGCTTGTAATACCTCGGTTGAATTGATCAAAAGACGAGGAATGGCGCATAGTGCAGGCTTTGTCAATGCAGTGTTGCGTCGTGCAGATCGTGAGCGTGAAACCTTGCTTGCTTTGAAAAAAGCGGATTTTTCCGTTCGTTTTTCCATCGATCCGGAATTGGTCGATTTATTGCTGGATCAGTATGGAAAAGAGCAATTTGTGTCGATGATGGAAAGCTTTCAAAAAACTGACACGTCGATCTATCTTTTCCATAATTGTAAGCGCGGTGATCAAAATCAATTTATAAGCCTTATGAATGCGGAAGGGATTGAATTGAAAGAAACCGACTTGCCGGGCCTTTATAAAGCGTCCAACGGTTTTTCTATTGATCAATCTCCGGCCTTTCAGAATGGATGGTTTCACGTTGTGGGCAGGCATTCTGCAGAGGCGGCTCTTTTGATGCCGAAGAACTCCCAAAATGCTATAGATCTCTGTGCAGCACCCGGTGGTAAGACGTTCATCATGGCATCCAGAACCAATGGGAAGATTATTGCATCTGATGTTCACGCACATAAGGTGGAGCAGCTTCAAAAGAATGCGGAGCGTTTGGGCCATATTAATGTGTCTGTCACCTTGGCGGATGCCGGAGTGTTAAATGAGAAAATAATTGAAACGGCAGACTTTGTCCTTTGCGACGTTCCCTGCAGCGGACTTGGCATAATGGGCAAAAAGCCGGACATTAAGTATAAAAAATATCAAAGTATGGAGTTTACCGGCTTACAGTATCGCATATTGGAAAACGGGAGTAGATATTTAAAGCCTGGTGGACGATTGGTTTACTCCACCTGCACGATCGATCGCCGAGAGAACGAATTGCTTTTGCAACGTTTTTTGAACGAGCATAAAGAATTTTCTTATGATGATCGCGCATTACCGGGCGGCTACAGAGTTTATCTGCCCGAACCGGGCGAAGATGGATTTTTTATCGCAGTTTTAAAGAAAGGCGAATAAGTGAAAGTAGATTTAAAATCTATGACAAGGGAGGAACTTTCTTCCTACATATCTACATTAGGAGAGCCGGCTTTTCGAAGCAAACAGATTTTTCGCTGGCTGCACCGCGGAGTTACATCTATTGATGAAATGACTGATCTTCCAAAAGCCTTAAAAGAGCGGCTGTCCCAAGATGCGAAAATTACGACGCTTCGTGTCTATAAGCGCTTTCGTTCTCAATTGGATGGAACGGTGAAGTATCTTTTTATGCTGGAAGACGGAGACGTCATCGAAACGGTGGCGATGAAGTATCACCACGGCTATTCTCTTTGTATCTCTTGCCAAGTTGGCTGTCGGATGGGTTGCTCCTTCTGTCAATCTACAAAAAACGGATTGATACGTTCTCTTACTGCCGGTGAGATTTTGGATCAGATTTTGAAAGTACAGTCCGATCTCGGAATTCGGATCTCAAACATTGTCATGATGGGGATCGGCGAACCGCTGGATAATTTTGATGAAGTGGTTCGGTTTTTAAAAAACGTGAACGATCCGGAAGGTATTAACATTGGTTATCGGCATATTTCTCTTTCCACCTGCGGATTGATACCGGGTATTATGAAACTGGCTGAATTGGAACTTCCGATTACCCTTTCCATTTCGCTTCATGCCAGCGACGATAAAACACGCTCTGAAATGATGCCGGTGAATCGTAAGTACAACGTCGAGAAATTGATTGAGGCTTGCAAAGGATATCAGGCAATCACCGGCCGAAGAATTTCTTTTGAATACGCTGTTATTTCCGGTGTGAACGATCGGCCCGAGGATGCAAAGCGTCTGGCGGAGCTTTTAAAAGGCATTTTATGTCATGTTAATTTAATTCCGGTCAATCCGATTGAAAAAGGTTCATATCGGCCGCCGGCACGAAAAAATCTTTTGAGGTTTCAAGAATCTTTAATTAAATTAGGACTGAACGCAACGATTCGCAGAACACTTGGCAGTGATATTTCTGCTTCTTGCGGTCAGCTCCGTCATCAAAATGCGAAAGAAGGAGGCGCAAATACTTGAAGGTAATAGCGCAAAGCGATATCGGCATGATCCGAAAAGAAAATCAAGATGCTTTTTGGTTTTGTGAGCCGGATTTACATACTGCTTTTGCTGTCGTTTGCGATGGCATGGGCGGCGCGAACGGCGGTCAGCAGGCAAGCAAAATGGCAATCGAAGCAGTGCAAAAAACGCTTGCTACTTTGCTGGCGAGCGAGCCCATTGAAGAAGTCTTTCGGCAGATGATCGAACTTAGTAACCAATACGTTTATAAAAGAGCGTACGAAGATCCGTCTCTTTCCGGGATGGGGACGACGATGGTGATGGCTTTGGTTCGAAACGGAACCGCTTATTTTGCAAATGTAGGCGACAGCCGTGGATATCATATTAAAAACGGTGGTGTTACCCAAGTGACAAAGGATCATTCTGCGGTTCAAGAACTGGTTGATAGTGGCCATATAACCGAACGTCAAGCAAAATTGCACCCTAATAAAAATATTATTACGCGTGCGATCGGCATTGAAGAGGAGATCACATTTGATTCTTTTGAAGTTGACGTGGAACCGGGGGATGTTTTGGTTCTTTGTACGGATGGTTTATCGAATCATGTGGACGAGAATGAGATCCAATTTGAAATTGCCGGCGGTGAATTTGAGAATTTACCAAAGCGATTGATTGAACTTGCAAATAGTAGAGGCGGCGACGATAACATTACGGTTGCAGCCATTCAAATATAGTGTGATAAGGAGATACATGTCGTGGAAAAATACATTGGAAAAGTATTAAATGATCGTTATATGATTACCGAGGTGATCGGCGTTGGCGGTATGGCGTATGTCTATAAAGCGTTTGATAAAGTTTGCAATCGCGTTGTGGCAGTAAAGGTTTTGAAAGATGAATTTATGTCTGACGCTCAATTTCGTCGGCGCTTTACCAACGAATCTAAAGCCATTACCATGCTTTCTCATGGGAACATTGTGGATGTTTATGATGTTTCTTTGGAAGGAGATGCACTTTATATCGTCATGGAATATATTGATGGGATCACTTTGAAGGAATATATGGAGAAGAAAGGTCAGCTTTCTGCAACCGAAGCTCTTCATTTTATCAAACAAATTTTAAAGGGTCTTTCTCACGCTCATGAGCGTGGCATCGTTCATCGCGACATTAAGCCTCATAATATTCTTTTGCTTAAAGATGGAACCATTAAGATCACCGACTTTGGCATTGCGCGTCTGACTAAATTTGATACACAGACCATCAGTGATATGACCATCGGTTCGGTACATTATATCAGTCCTGAGCAAGCGAGCGGCGATCGCACCGACGAACGAAGTGATATCTACTCTGTGGGTATTATTCTTTATGAGATGCTGACCGGCAAGCTTCCTTTTGAGGCGGATACTGCAGTTGCTGTTGCTTTGATGCAGGTACAGGCGCAGCCTGATCTCCCCAGCGAACTGGTATTGGAGATGCCGCAAGGCTTGGAAGAAATTGTGCTAAAGGCAATCATGAAGGATCCTGCAATGCGTTATCAGTCTGCCGGCTCTGTTTTGGCGGATATTGCGCTGTTTGAATCCGATCCGTCCATCGTATTTAATTATTCTGCAGCACCAATCGTTGAGGAGCCGGTTTTCGATAATTCACCCACCATTTTTGCCAATGATCTTCTGTCTGATTTCGAGTATGATGAAGATGATGAGGAAAAAGAGGAGGAGGTTTATGTAGAAGAGTCTAAATTTAAGAGTACATGGCTTCCTATTATTGCCGGTGTTGGCACTGCCTTCGTCCTGCTGATTCTCGTGGGTCTGGGAATTGTTTTCCAGAAAGAACTTTTTGGCCCTAAGACAGTGACTTGTCCCAACGTAGTTGGTATGGAACTTGATGAAGCAAAGTCAAACTATACGTTCAATTTTGTGGTTGGTTCCACTGCGTCCAGTGAAGAGCATGAAGAGGGTAAAATCATTTCTCAGAGTCCCGATGCGAACAGTCAGGTTAAAAAGAAGGGCACGATTACGGTTGTTATCAGCTCCGGTCCTGAAGTTGAAGAAGATGATGAAGACGATAAATTGCCTGAATATGAAGATACAAACTATGTTCCCGGTGTATTAACGTGGACAAAAGCGGATGCGATTGCTGAGTTTAAGCGTCAAAACATTTCTTATCGTATTGAAACAAAATATGATGATGAGGTAGAAGAGGGATGCGTAATTTCCACTTCGCCTTCCGCTGGTAAAGAAATAGATAATGACGATACGGTTGTAATTTATATTAGTAAGGGACCCGAAGAAGAGAAAGAGCCTGAAATTAAAACTGTCACAATGCCTACGCTGATCGGGCAACACCGAGATGTTATTAAAACCACTTTGGAGAATAATAAGTTGAAGCTTGGTACTATAACAGAAGAATACAGCGACACTGTGGAAAAAGATTATGTTATTACTCAAAGTGTTTTGGCTAATTCCAGCGTGGAAGAAGGAACTAGCGTAAATGTTGTTGTAAGTGCCGGTAAAAAGTCGACGCCTCCGACCACGGATGAAGAAAATAACGATGGCGAAACCCCCGATACAGAAAAGGATCCTTCCGAGGATAAAGAAACAAATACAGAACCCGGTGATGTAGATATCGATACAGAAACAAAACCGGATGAAGATAAAGAGAATGCTGATACACAAACAAAGCCGGATTCTTCTGATACGTCGGATGAAACTGAAGATGCCGACTCAGATAAAAAAGGTGAAACCGATGATGCTAATGCAGAATCAAACCAAAAGCCTTCAACATCTGAGAGTAACGAGTAATATTTAAACGGATGATGGAAGGTAAAATCGTCAAATTATTATCCGGGGTTTACACCGTTGAAACCCCGGACGGTCCCTACCAATGCCGCGCAAAAGGAAGTTTTCGAAAAGAAAGAATCTCTCCGGTCCCCGGAGATGACGTCGAGATCTTGGCAATGCCCGATAATACGGGGAGAATTGAACGCATCCTGCCAAGAAGAAACTATATGATCCGTCCCAACGTGGCAAATGTGGATACGCTATGCTATGTCTCTTCATTTGCACGTCCCACGCCCTTTCCTTTTACGATCGACAAAATGCTGATCATCGCACGGAATCAGGGAATTGAACCCGTCTTAGTCTTCAATAAGCTGGATTTGCCGGATAAGGATCACGTGAGCGATCTGGCAGAGCTTTATCAAAGCCTGGGTTATCATGTACATTGCGTATCCGCTTCTACCGGCGAAGGGATTCCTACATTGAGGACGGCGCTTGAGGGAAAAACGGTTATCTTTGCCGGAAACACCGGTGTTGGGAAAAGTAGTATCCTTAACGTTTTATATCCGGAACTGGAACTTCCTACCGGGGAGGTTTCTGAAAAACTCGGTCGCGGACGCCATACGACTCGCCATATAGAGTTATATTCTGCCAATGGTGGCTTAATTGGGGACACACCGGGATTTGGTGCACTTGAGCTTATGGGATATGAGATTAAAAAAAGTGAGTTGAGTGGTTATTTTCCTGAGTTTGAGCCGCATTTATCCGAGTGCGATTTTCTGGATTGTATGCACTACAACGAACGCAGGTGCGGCGTACGTCAGGCGGTAGAAGATGGCTTTATTCATAAAAGCCGCTACGAAAGTTATCGTCAGATTCATCAATACCTGAAGGAGGAAGAGACTCCTTGGAACAAAAAAACAAGCAATTAATGATCTTTTTGGCCGGAGAATTGCGCAGCGAGTCCGGTGTTCGTTCATTGATTCAAAATAATGGATTCGATTATTTCGCGGCGGATGCAGGGCTTCTTTTGGCGGAGAGATTTGATGTTTTACCGCAAAAGATCCTGGGGGATTTTGACTCGGTCGCAAAACCGAAAATGGATGGATTGCTGGTCTATCCCTCGGAAAAAGATCAGACCGATAGTGAATTGGCGTTAGATCTTGCCGTGCAAGCTGGGTATCATGATATATGGATGATCGCACCTTTTGGTGGGCGGCTTGACCATACGGTCGCCAATCTTTGCTTATTGGAAGCGGCTGAAAAGAGAAATGTGAGCCTTAAATTATATGATGGTGAGAACCTTGCTTTTATATTAAACGAAGGGGAACTTATTCTTTCGCCCCATTATCGCTATATTTCGTTCTTCCCGTGGAAAACGGAGGCGATCATTTCTTTGAAAGGATTTAAATATCCGCTGGATCATTATCATTTAGTTGTTGAAAAACCGATTGGCGTTAGCAATGAACCAAATGGACCGAAGCCTCAAATTCAGGTCCATGATGGAGCAGTATTATGCATTTGCGTTGAGAATACACAGGAGGAAGTATGACAAGACAAAAACAGAGAAAAGTAGTCTTTCAATTGGTTTACGCCTTGAATTATCAAGGGCTGGATTGCAAAGAGTCCATTTTGGAAGAGTTTTATGCTCAGCAGGAAAAGGACGAGCGTTTTTCCTATATTGATGAAACCTTTATGGGGATTTGCGAGCAGTGGGATGCAATCAATCAATTGATCGAGCCTGCGCTTTCAAATTGGTCTATGAAACGGCTTAGCGCAGTCTGCCTCGCTATTTTAAGGGTTGCTGCCTATGAAGTGAAATTTAATCCCGATGTGCCGGATCGTGTCGCTGTAAATGAAGCAATCGAACTGGCTAAAGAGTTTGGCGATGAAGATTCCGGTAGCTTTGTGCATGGCGTGCTTAGCAGTATCGCAAAATAATGGAACGCTCTGCCATTACAGTTTCACAATTAAATCGTTATTTAAAGAGCGTCCTTGAAGCAGATCTGAATTTGAAAAATATTTGGGTGCAAGGGGAAATTTCCAATCTGACGATGCATGGAAGCGGACATATCTATCTTCGCTTAAAAGATGAAGAGGGGATAGTCAGTGCCGTAATGTTTCGTTCCTCGGCAGCAAAACTCAAATTCCGCCCCGAAAACGGAATGAAGATCCTTGCCAACGGAAGTATTTCTCTATTTGAAAAGAGCGGTGCTTATCAGCTTTATATCACCGAAATGAAGCAGGACGGTGCCGGCGATCTTTACATTGCTTTAGAACAATTGAAAAAGCAATTGGCAGAAGCGGGAATTTTTGCGGAGAGTCACAAAAAGCCAATTCCTGCTATTCCGGAAAAGATTGGTGTGATCACATCTCCCTCCGGTGCTGCCGTGCGTGATATTATTCAAATCACCGGAAGGCGTTTTCCGTTGGCAGAAGTGGTCGTCTATCCGGCTATTGTTCAAGGTGATCAAGCACCGGCTTCCTTGATCTGCGGCATCGATTATTTCGAGCAGTTCGAGAGGGTAGACGTTATTATCATTGGACGCGGAGGCGGCTCTATTGAAGATCTTTGGGGCTTTAACAGCGCGGATCTGGCTTTGGCTATATACAATTGTGAGACCCCAATTGTCTCCGCTGTAGGGCATGAAACCGATTTTACGATTTGTGATTTTGCAGCAGACATGCGTGCCCCTACTCCGTCCGGTGCGGCCGAATTGGTAGTTCCTGATATGCAGGATTTACTCCGCAGATTGGAGCAGGACAGAAAACGGTTGCAAAGCGCTTTAAATGCTTTAGTTCGCCATAAACGCGAATTGTTGGAACGATATGCCAATGCTCACATTATGCGTGATCCTCGTGCATTTACGGATCGTCCTTTTATGATGCTGGATCATTTGAATGAGCGATTGAATAATCGTATAAGCAGAATAACCGTTGAACATCGTAGCTATTTGCTGACACAGATCGCAAAGCTCGATGCACTAAGTCCGTTGAAGGTTTTGCAACGCGGTTATTCGATTGCGCAAACGGTCGGCGGAGAAGCTATAAAAGATATTGATCAGATTAAAATTGATGACCATATTCTCTTAAAATTCGGTAATGGCGGTGCAGCCTGCCGAGTGGAAGAACTGATAGAGGAAAATAATCATGGAAAAGAAAATGAACTTTGAAGAAGCGATTAAGCAATTGGCAGAGATCGTAAAAAGTCTGGAAAGCGGCGAAGTGCCTTTGGATGAATCGATCGCGCTATATGAAAAAGGAATGAAACTGAGCAAACAATGTACGGAGTTACTGGAAAAAGCGGAGCAGAAAGTTCGTTTTTTACAGCAAAATGAAGGACAAAATAAGGATGAATAACAAATATTTAGCGTTAAAAAACAAATTGGATTCCGTACTGGAACATTTGATTGCAGATGAATTGGGAAAAGATCATCCTCTTTGCGATGCGATGTCGTACAGCGTTGCTTCGCCGGGAAAGAGAATTCGCGGTGTATTGACCCTCTTTTTCTGTGAGCGTTTGGGTGTGGGAGAAGAATTGGCGATGCCTTTTGCGTCGGCGTTGGAATTGATTCACGCCTACTCCTTGGTGCATGACGATATGCCGGAAATGGACAACGATGATTATCGACGCGGTAATTTGACCTGTCATAAGAAATACGGAGCAGATATGGCGCTGCTTGCCGGTGATGGAATACTGAATTTTTCGATGGAGTATCTTCTTTCGAAACGTCATGACTACCACGCGGATCGCTTTTTAAATGCTTTAGTGGCTATTTATGATGCGGCAGGTGTGCGTGGAATGCTCTGCGGACAGGTTTTGGATAAGAACGGTGAAAAGCGAGCGCTTTCTTTAGAAGAACTGTTGCTGCTTCATCGTAAAAAGACCGGCGCTTTGCTGATGGCTCCCATTAAGATCGCAGAAGCTTTGGCGGCGACAGAAAAAGAAAATTATGTAAACTACTGCGAACATATCGGATTGGCTTTTCAAATTAAAGACGATCTTTTGGATGCAGAGGGGTCTGCCGAAATTTTAGGAAAAGAAATCGGAAAAGACCTGGAAGAGAATAAATCTACCTTTGTGAAGTCGGAGGCCAAGCGGTCTTAGGAAGACAACAGGTCAATCCAACTCCTTGGCTCACAGAACGACATGGCTACGATCCGACTTTCAAATTAAAGACGATCTTTTGGATGCAGAGGGGTCTGCCGAAATTTTAGGAAAAGAAATCGGAAAAGACCTGGAAGAGAATAAATCTACCTTTGTG
>JAZNVY010000308.1:0-10083 GCA_045593105.1 Eubacteriales bacterium | reverse complement strand
CGAGGGACAGACCAAGACTAAGCTGGGCAATAGTGAAGTTCACGGTCTGGTCAGCAATATTATCACCGAAAAGCTGAACGAGTTCTTTGAGGAAAATCCCAAGACCGCCAAGACCATCATTAGTAAGGCCGTATCCGCATCCCAGGCACGGGAGGCAGCAAGAAAGGCCAGAGAGAGTGCTCGGAAGAGCGCCCTTTCCACCTCTCTTTCCCTGCCCGGTAAGCTGGCAGATTGCCAGAGTAAAGACACTAAATATACCGAGATCTATATCGTAGAGGGAGATTCTGCAGGCGGCTCCGCCAAGGACGGACGTGACCGTCGGTTCCAGGCGATCCTTTCCCTTTGGGGCAAGATGCTGAATGTGGAAAAATCCCGTTTGGACAAGGTTTATAATAACGATAAGCTGAATCCGGTCATTGCGGCGTTGGGCACCAATATCGGTGCGGATTTTGATATTGAAAAGCTGCGCTACGGCAAAGTCATTATCATGGCGGATGCGGATGTGGACGGTGCGCATATCAGAACCCTGCTTTTGACCTTCTTCTTCCGTTTCATGCGTCCTTTGATCGAGGGCGGCTACGTCTATACGGCGGTTCCCCCTCTCTATAAATTGGTCAAGGGTAAAGAGACCCGGTACGCCTATTCCGATGCCGAAAGAGATCAGATCTCCGCAGAGCTGCGCGGTGAGGACGGCAAGGGTAAGGTTGAGATCAGCCGGAATAAGGGTCTTGGTGAGATGGACGCCAAGGAGCTTTGGGCCACCACTATGGATCCCGAGACCCGTACTTTGAAGCAGTTTACTTTAGGCGACGCCATCGCCGCCGACGAGACCTTCTCCATCCTGATGGGTGAAAAGGTCGAGCCCAGAAAGGCATTTATAGAAGAAAATGCCAAGTATGTTATGAATCTTGACGTATAAGGAGGTGCGCGAAAATGGCTAAATATGATCAGTTTGATACCAGTAGTTATGAAAATCAGGTCATCGTCCCCGTGGATCTGGAAAAGGAGATGAAGACCTCTTATATCGACTATGCAATGTCGGTAATCGTAGGACGCGCGCTCCCCGACGTCCGGGACGGCTTAAAGCCGGTCCACCGCAGAATTCTCTATGCAATGTATGAGGATAACCTCACCAGCGATAAACCCTTCCGTAAGTCTGCCACCTGCGTCGGTGACGTGCTCGGTCGGTACCATCCCCATGGTGACGCTTCCGTTTACGATGCCTTGGTGCGCTTGGCGCAGCCCTTCTCTCTCCGCTATCCCCTGGTAGACGGCCACGGGAACTTCGGATCCATCGACGGTGACCCGGCGGCTGCTTACCGGTATACCGAGGCGAGAATGAGCAAGATCTCCAATGAGATGCTCAAGGATATCGAAAAGGATACCATTGACTGGGATCCCAACTTTGATGAGACCCGGAAGGAGCCCCGTGTGCTTCCTGCCCGCTATCCCAACCTGCTGGTCAACGGTTCTTCCGGTATCGCCGTCGGTATGGCGACGGATATTCCGCCCCATAACCTCCGGGAAGTGGTAGACGGCGCGGTGGCGCTGCTGGATAACCCGGAAATGGACGTGGATGAGCTCTGCGAATACATTAAGGGACCGGATTTTCCCACCGGCGCCATCATCATGGGTCGGACCGGTATCCGCAACGCCTATCGCACCGGCCGCGGCAAGATCTACGTCCGCGCCCGTGCTGAGATCGAGGAATGGAAGGACGGCCGTTATAAGATCGTCGTCAATGAAATTCCCTATATGATCCGTAAGGCGGCTTTGATCGAAAAGATCGCCGAGGAAGTCAAGACCGACCGTATCTCCGGGATCTCCGATATCCGTGATGAGTCGGATAAGGACGGTCTGCGCTTCGTCGTGGAGCTGAAAAAAGAAGCCAATCCTCAGGTTATTTTAAATCAGCTTTATAAATATACCGATATGCAGGTCACCTGCTCGGTGATCATGCTGGCTCTCGTCAACGGCGAGCCGAAGATCCTGACCCTCAAGCAGATGCTGGAGCAGTATCTCCTCCATCAAAAAGAGGTCATCCGTCGCCGTACCGCTTATGAAATTAAAAAGGCAGAGGCAAGAGCCCATATTTTGGAGGGTCTTTTAAAGGCCATCGACCATATCGATGAAGTCATCGCCATCATCCGCGGCAGTAAGCATATTGCCGACGCCAAGGAAAAATTAATGAATCGCTTCGATCTGGATGATATCCAGGCGCAGGCCATCGTGGAGATGCGTCTCGGGCAGCTCTCCGGCTTGGAGCGTGAAAAGCTGGAAAATGAATATAAGGAAATTTCTGCTAAGATCGCTGATCTGAAGGATGTCCTGGCGCATGACTATCGCGTCGTAGAGATCTTGAAGACCGACCTTTTGGAGATTGCTCGGAAATTCGGGGACGCGCGCCGTACCGAGATCGGTAACGGTGAGATCGGTCTGGAGGATGAGGATCTGATCCCCGTGGAGGATTGTATCTTCACCATGACCGAGGCCGGTTATATCAAGCGTCAGCTGGTGGGCACCTATAAGGCGCAGCATCGCGGCGGCCGCGGTATTACCGGCATGAAGACCAAGGAAGAGGACGTAGTCAAGGATCTCTTTGCCGCCTCTACCCACGATACCATCCTGTTCTTTACCACTATGGGTCGGGTCTATAAGCTCAAGGGCTATGAAGTTCCCGAAAGTTCCCGTACAGCAAAGGGCACCAACGTGGTCAACCTGCTGCCCTTAATGAGCGAAGAGCGGGTCAACGCCATGATCCGGGTGGAGAACTTTGAGGATGAGGGCTATTTGATGATGGCCACCCGTAACGGTACCGTCAAAAAGACCCCCCTCTCTCATTACGCCAATATCCGGAAATCCGGTGTGATCGCTATCGTATTGGACGAGGGCGACGATCTGATGGACGTTGCCTTTGTGAAAGACGGCGATCACGTCCTGCTGGCTACCCATGAGGGTAAGGCCATCCGCTTTGCGGAGGAGGACGTCCGTTCCATGGGACGTGTCACCCGCGGTGTCCGCGGTATTCGGATCAACGAAGAGGACTACCTGGTCGGCATGGTGGTAGAGCGCGAGGGTGCAGCCCTTCTCACCATCACCGAAAACGGCTACGGCAAGCGGACTGCTACCGAGGAGTACCGTCTGCAGAGCCGCGGCGGTAAGGGTATCTCCAACTATAATATTACCGAAAAGACCGGCAAGATCGCGGCGATCCGCATGGTGGAAGAGGGCGAAGACCTGCTTTTGGTCACCAGCGGCGGTATTATTATGAGAACCCAGGTGGAGGAGATCTCTCTCCTTAGCCGCTCCACTCAGGGCGTTCGGGTCGTCCGCCTGGGAGACGGCGTCAAGGTGATTGATATTGCCGGTGCCGCCCGGGAAGAAGAGGAAGAAATCGGCGAGGAAACCGCTGAGGAATAAATTCCAAAGCAAATGTCACAAATTGTTTAATAAAAGCAACATAAAGTTCTGTCTAATTGACAAGGCGTTTGCTATAATTTTATTATCTATTAATATCTTTTCTAAAGGGAGGACAAAGATATGGCAAATAAGCTCACCCGGTTGCTGAGTTTGCTCCTGGCGGTATTGATGATCGTGTCCATGGCGACCATCGTCACCACCGCTGATTATAAGTATGACAAAACTGCAGCCACGTCCACCTACTATAAGACCATTCCTTATGACTCGTTAGTAGGCGACGCAAACAAAAAAGATGGTAAATATCAAAAAGGCGTCTATATCGTAGACCCCGATTGGGTATTTGAAGATGGAAAAACGCCGGAAAAGGTCAAATTCTATTTCCGCGGCAAGACCATTACCGAAGATTATAATCCCGACCGGCATTTGGTTTCGGTGGAAGATATGTATGTGAAGGCCAAGGCCAATAATGTTAAGTTGCCGTACTGCATCCTGACTGCCGGTAACTATAGTGAGGCCATTAAGCTCACGGATAGCGTTATCCTGTTGGGTGCCAATGCAGGTATCAACCCCAACGTACCCCATAGCGATCCTACCAAGCCTTGGGGTTTGAACCCGGATCGCTATCTGCCGGATAATATCAGTGAGGACTATGGTAATGAAACCCGTATCTGGGCAGGTATTGAGGAAACCAAGGGTGTTAAACTTTGCGAGACCCCGCGTACTTACGGCGTCGAGGCTTATAAGAGCAACAATCTTAAACTCTTCCAGATCGCCAAGACGACGGATGCTGCTAAAACTTATGTAGTAGACGGTCTGTTGTTCCAGGGCTACGGTGCATCTTTCTATGATGGCAATGCCGGTAGCGGTTCCCGTACCTATTATCTTCAGAACGTCATCATGAATGATAACTCCGCTTACGACGTATCTCCCATCCGTCTTTGGGGGCGTGGTGCAACCGATACGACCAAGAAGGAGATGCACTTCAGCAATTCCTACGTTTACGGGAATAACGCGATGTACTTCTATTCCGGCCATGCCAACAAGCTTTATATCAACGGTGTTTCCTACCAGGAATCCACCCAGGACTTTGTTAATAACGGTATGACGAAGCAGTGGATCGGCATGGATTTTGCCATGACCAACTGCCACCTTTGGAATAGCGAGACCTTAGCCCAAGACGAGCTGGTAAAGGATCATTATATCGCCAGATTCCCTTATAATAAACCCTCTTCTGCAGAGGACGGAAGTAATACCGAGCCCTTCCACTACAATATTACCAATAATACCTTCTGTAATATGACCGCCGTTAATACTGACGGTACCACCAAGTCAGAAACAGAACCCTTCTATTTTTGTATGGCCAGTGAAGATGAGATGCTCAAGTTCGAGGATAATATCTTTATCTCCACCATGTCCATCGCTGCCGATCAGGTTCGTTCTCCCATTGCAATTCGATATAATAAGATTGCAGACGGCACCATCTCCCGTGCCAGCGCTGATTCGGTAGGAACTACCAGTACAGCGGACTATCCTTTGGGTAAACATAATCTTTCCATTAAGAATAATATTTTCTCCAAAGAGTATTGGAGTCCCATCACCATTGGAACCAATACCAGTCCCGATACTTTAATCGAGAATGAAGGTAATCTTTATACCGAAAAATATGATGGTAATAACGTCATGACCGGTGTGATCCTTGCAAATAATTCCAAAAACAATTATGATAAATGGGTTTGGTTGAAGTACGATCCTAAGGGCGCTAATACTGATCCCACCAACAGATCTGATTATATTGATGAGAGTAAAATTCTGATCAATGGCAAAAAAGAGCAAGAATACATTGTCGTAGACCTGCTTTCCAGCGAAGAAAACTATGAAGTTTCCATGGAATGTAATACCGCCATTAATAGTGTAAAGGTCTATCAAGCAGACGCAACCTTTAAGAAGGGTGCTGAGATTGCAGCAGATGAGGGGACCGGTAAATATAACCTCAGTGCCGCAGATCGGAAGAACTACTATGTTCTTTCCGTCCTTTCGGTCGACGAAAGAACCTCCAAGGATTACAAACTGACCATCAACCGCGCCATGAAGGAAGCTTCCAAGCTGAGCGGTATCGTGGATGAAAAGATCAAGACCGAAGCTCAGGATACTTCTGTAGATTATTTCAACTACGAAGTAAACTATGAGCATAAGACCTTTAAATTTACCGTGGATGTTCCTGCCGGTGCCACCGCTACGATCTTTGATAAAAAGGGCGATCCGGTGCAGGCATCCGGAACCAATACCTTTGTAATTCCCTTGGCAAAGGTCAATACGAAGTATAACTTTGAAGTTAAGGTCACCAGCGCAGAGGGTGTAGAAACCTACGATCTCAGCTTGTATCGCAGAATGAACGAGCGGACCGATCTGGTTGTAAAGCCCGATTCCGGCACTGCTTCCGTTAGCGGAAATAAATGGACTGTGAATCTGAAGCCCGACGATGTGAACGTGAATTTCTCCGTGAAGCTTTCCGAGGAAGCAAAGGTTCAGATCATTGATCAGGTTTATAATGCACCGCTTGCTGTAAAGAATGGAAAATATACCCTTTCTAATCTCCCGGTTGGCGAGAGCAAGTATGTTGCAACCGTCACCGCGCAGAATGGCGTAGATGAGCAGGTTTGGGAAATAATTTTCAATCGTCCCACCCGTACTGCTGCAAAATTAAAAGGTATCAGAAATGCATCTCTGGCCGGCGGCGTTTATTACGCCGTAACCACCGGAAACCGGTTTATGGTCAGCGCAGATTATAACTATGAAGACGGTGCGACGGTTGGCATCTATTCCAATGCTGCTTGCACCAAAAAGTATTCCAGCGCAAACCTGACTCTGACTGCATTGGAAACGAAGGTCTGGGTCAAGGTAACGGCTGAAGACGGTATCACTTCCGTTGTGAAGCCCCTGCAGATCACCACCAGCAATCTGACTGCATCAGACGACGTTTACCAGGGCACGATGGCAGGCAACGGCATCATCCAGGTTGCCGGCGCCACTCAGTTTAACGGGGATGTCGTAAAGGTTGAACTGCCTGCCGGCACCAAGAAGTATCAGTTCGCAGCCGGTGGTCTGAACGGATATCGTATCCGGGTCTATACCGATGAAAAGGGCTCCTTGCTGACCGATTCCATGCAGGTCTTGAAGCTGGATTCCGGCGTAACCAAGCTGTATATCGACGCCATCAAGAATGGCAAGGCAACCAAGTTTGTTGTCGAGATTGAAGCTCCTCAGTATTATTCCTTCACCGATAAGGCTGTCGATTGGGCAAAGCCCTATGTGGATATGCTGGGCAAATCCGGTCTGGCCATCATGAAGGGTGATGAGCATCTGAAGTTCAACGGCGAAGATAATCTGACCCGTTATGAGATGGCCATCATGATGGTTCGCGTTGCAGGAATCAATAAGGATCTTTATTCCAAGTTGAGCCTGACCTTTACCGATACGGCAAATGTCCCTGATTGGGCAGAGAATTATCTCAAAGCTGCTTATAAGTATGGAATGATCGGCGGCTATGACGTCTATGAAGGCGATAAGGTTGTCGGCTATGAATTCCTTGGTGATAAGAACGCCAACCGCAGCGAGTTCCTGAAAGTATTCATGAATGCAGTCACCGGTGATGCCACGCTGTTCTATGAAGAGAATAAAGAAGCCATTGATAAGAAGGTCAAAGCAAAGAAATTCAAGGATATCGGCGATATGGAAGACTGGGCAGTGCCTTATGTCTACTCCGCTATCTATGAAGACGTTATCAAGGGCGACGATAATAAGAAGATCAATCCCCAAGATTTGATTACCCGTAATGAAGTTGCGGTAATCCTTGGCAGATATCTTTGTGGCATGGACTAAGGATTAAAATCTCCGGTGCGAAAGCACCGGAGATTTTTTATAAGAAAGGATTTATCGAAAGATGAAGCTAAAGAGCTTGTTGGCAGGGATGCTGCTGCTGGCGTTACTCTTGACCGGCTGTAAAAAGCCGGAGGTAAAGACAGCTCAGCTAAGCCTTGACCGCACGCCGACTGTATCCGACCATATTATCTACATTAATAATATTAAGGCAGGACCGGTCTACCAGCAGAAAGGTGCGCATTATCTTGATGCAGAGACCATGGCCAAGGTGCTGGGCGGGACGGTAGAGATCTTCGAGGGAATGGAAGAGCATCAGGCGGTGATGAGTATTGGAAAAAATACCTACTCGTTTACCACCTTCAATGCCCCGCAAACCGGCACTACCATCTATTGCTATAAGGGAAGCCTTTATGACGGCAAAAAGTTTTATTGCCCGGTGGAATCGCTGACCGAATATTTTGGTATGAAGATGACGCAGGATTATAGTCAAGGCCATGTTTATCATTACGGAGACTATAAGGTGGCGGAGATGATCCCCTCCGGTGTGAAGGTGCCGGTCTTGATGTACCATGCGGTCAGTGATAACTGCTGGGGAATCGACTCTTTGTTCCTCTCCCCGTCGAAGATGGAGGAACAATTCAAGTGGCTGAAGGAAAAGGAATATACCCCCATCTGGTTTGAGGATCTGCCCCGGTTAAAGGAAATCAAAAAGCCCATCCTTCTGACCTTTGATGATGGATATCAGGATAATTATACGGAGCTTTTTCCCCTTTTAAAGAAATATCAAGTCAAGGCCACCATCTTTATGATCACCGGCAGTATCGGAGCAGAGAATTATCTGACCGAAGCGCAGATCAAAGAGATGGACGCCAGCGGTCTGGTATCCTTCCAGAGTCATACGGTGACCCACCGAATGCTGACGGATATCAGTGCGGAAGATCTGGCGGTCGAGCTGACCCAATCCAAAGAGACCCTTTATAAACTGACCGGCAAAAAGCCCTTCGTTTTATGCTATCCCACCGGAAAGCAGAATGCTAAAGTGCGGGAAGCAGTGGCAAAGGAATATCAATTCGCACTCTTAATGTCCGGCGATACCTGGGTCACCGGGGAGGATCCCCTGCTGATCCATCGAAAATTTGTCTCTCGAAATACGAATATGAATCAATTTAAAAAATGGTGTAATTAATGGAGGTGCACGATGATGTTGAAGAAGCTTACAGCAGTAGCGTTGATGATGGTGTTGCTTTTGAGCGCCGGTTGCAGTAAGAAGCCGGAGGGAAAGCCTCAGGAAGAGCCGAAACAGGAAGTAGAGCAGCAAGAGACCCCGACTCAAAATTCGGCAAGTGCCTTGAACCCCTTGACCGGTTGCTATGAGACCGAGGGAATTGCAAATATCCGTCCCGTCGCCGTCATGATCAATAACGACGTTCGTGCTCAAAATGCCCAGGCAGGGTTACCGGAAGCCGATATTATCTATGAAACGGAGATTGAAGGCGGAGAGACCCGTCTGATGGCAGTCTTCCAGGACGTTGAAAAGGTAAAGAATATCGGCACCATTCGTTCCTGTCGAGTGGTCTATACCGACCTGGCAAACGGACACCGGGCGGTCTATATCCATCGGGGTCTGGATAAGACCTATGCAGCCCCCCACGTAAAAAAAATAGCAACTGCCGGCTTTAACCGAATTGATGTCCATGAGGGAAACTACGGCGAGCGGTTGAAAAACGGACTGGCTTTGGAGCATACCCTCTATACCCATGGTGACGTTCTCTGGAACGGCATCAAATCCAGATTTTCCACCACCTTGGAAAACGTACAGCCCTGGCAGAATTTTGCTAAGAAAGAGGAAAAGGTGACCTTGGACGGCGGGACTGCCAATAAAGTCACCGTCAAGTTCTCCGGCAATTTCCAATCGGTCTTTGTCTACGACCAGGCAACCGGACTGTATGAGCGGAATTTCAAGACCAAAGTTCCCACCGAGTATTTCACTAAGGAATCGACCAAGGTGAAGAACGTGGTGGTATGCATGACGAATATTAAGGACTATCCCGACGGCATTCACCGCAACATCTCCTTGGAGGGCGGCAATGGTTATTATATCACCAACGGAACCTTCCGTGCGATCAAGTGGAGCAAGGGCGATTCCAGCGCCCCCTTGAAGTTCACCTATGAGGATGGCTCTGAGTTTAAGATGAGCGCCGGTAATACCTGGGTCTGCTTCTCTTCTCAGCAGTACTCCGTTCCTATTTTCGAATAATCAAAAATACGGTGCCTTCTGTTTAGAGGGCACCATATTTATTTTTTATTAAAATAGCGGTCGGTACCGCGAAAGACCTGACTGCCCATCCCGATCAAACCAATGAGATTGGGGACGGCCATCAAGGCGCAAAAGATATCCGCCAGGCTCCAGACCGCATCTGCGGTCATAAAACTGCCGATAAAAAGAACGGCTAAAAAGATCCCACGAAACCAACGGACGCAGTTCCCTCGGCAGGGGAAGAGGTAGCGAAGGCTCTGCTCGCCGTAGAAGCTCCAACCGATGATGGAGGCGAACCCAAAAAAGAAAAGGCAAAGCATATAAAGAAAGGAAAGGACGCCGTCCGGCAGAGGGAGCTGACGGAGGGCATAAAGGGTGATGCCGGCGCCATTCAATTCCGGCATCCGCCAGGCATCGGTGACCACCACCGCATAGCCGGTGAGGGTACACATCACCACCGTGTCCAGAAAAGGACCCAGCATGGAGATCAAACCCTGGCGCACCGGACTGTCGGTCTGGGCGGCGGC
>JAZNVY010000307.1:0-3232 GCA_045593105.1 Eubacteriales bacterium | reverse complement strand
TGATCGATGCCGGTCATAACCCTCAAGGGGTCAATGCCGGTGCGGAAGGCAATGGTCTCCGTGAGCAGGATATTAACTATGCGGTGGCGCAGGAGCTGGCCGCCCTGTTACGAGGCGACCCCAATTTCGAGGTGCGGCTGACCCGTAACACCCCCACCGAGGTTTTAGGCACCACCAACGCCTCCAGCCTGCAGCAACGGGTGCAGATCGCCAATAGCTGGCCGGCAGATTATTTTATCAGCATCCACGCCAATGCCTCCACCAATCCGGAGGCAAACGGCACCGAGGTCTATACCTATCGCAATACCGGTGCCGCCCACGAGCTGGCAGAGGATATTCAAGAAGCCATTGTGGAAGAACTGGATATGCGTGATCTGGGGGTCAAGACCAACCCCTCCCTTTACGTCCTTCGGCGCACCTCCATGCCGGCGGTGCTGGTGGAATTGGGCTTCATCACCAATGCTACCGATGCCCGGAAGATGAGCGAAAATCCGGAAGGCTTTGCAAGAGCCATCTATAACGGAATGCTGGAATATTTTGATCTAAACTAAAAGATTGAATTTAAGTTCTCTCTTGCCCCATAGTAAAAAAATCTCTCAATTTCGCATGTTGCTGAATTGAGAGATTTTCTTTTTAATCAAATTTTCATTATAGACGGATCAAAATGGTGCAGGAGTCGCATTTCTCGATCCCGAAGGCATATACCGATACGCCCAGCGGTCGAAAAGGCGAGTCCTGTGCCGTTTTTTACCTGTCTGCCTTATTCGTTAAAGCCGTTGGGGTTCTTTTGTTGCCAACGCCATACGTCGCGGCACATATCCTCCAAAGTCTTCTCTGCTTCAAAGCCGATCTCCGCCTTTGCTTTTGCAGTATCGGCATAAAGAATCTCTACGTCTCCGGGACGGCGGTCTACGATCTTGTAGTTGACCTTCGCGCCGCTGGCCTTTTCAAAAGCGTAAACCATATCCAGAACGCTATATCCCTCACCGGTGCCCAGATTATAGATGAACACGCCGGTCTTACCGACCTGCGCCTCCAGAGCTTTGATATGACCCTTTGCCAGATCTACCACGTGGATGTAGTCCCGGACGCCGGTGCCGTCGGGCGTATTATAATCGTCACCAAAGACGGAAAGGCACTCTCGCTTGCCGATAGCGACCTGGGAAATATAGGGCATCAGATTATTGGGGATCCCCTGGGGATCTTCCCCGATCAAGCCGCTCTCATGGGCACCCACGGGATTGAAGTACCGCAAAAGGGTCACCGTCATCTGAGGATCCGCCTTGGTCATATCGGTCAGCATGATCTCCTGCATCAGCTTGGTCTGCCCGTAAGGATTAGTAGCGCCGGTGGGAAAATCCTCCCGAACCGGAACGACCTCAGCCTCCCCGTATACCGTAGCCGAAGAGGAAAAGACCAAGCGATGGACGCCATGCTTCTTCATGGCATCCAAAATATTCAATGTGCCGACAATATTATTATTGTAGTACAGCCAGGGCTTTTCACAGCTCTCCCCCACCGCTTTCAGACCGGCGAAATGGATGACTGCATCCGGCTTTTCCTCGCCAAAGATCCGATCCATAGCCTGCGCGTCCAGCATATCCGCTTCATAGAATTTAAAATCCTTACCGGTGATGGTACGGACACGCTCCAAAGACTTGGGCTTGCTATTATAAAAATTATCAAAAACCACCACTTCATGGCCGGCGTTCAAAAGCTCCACCACCGTATGGGAGCCGATATAACCGGCACCGCCTGTGACCATTACTTTCATATCTCCATCTCCTTCATATAATCACTCATCTCCACGCGGATCTGAGAAAGACTGTTTTCCAAAGGCTCCGGCTTCCACTCAGCCAACCGTCCGCCTTCCGGAAAATCGATCGACTGAAAGTCAATATGGAAGCAGGTCTGACCCTCTGCTCGCTCATAAAGCAGCTCCGCATCCTGCAATGCCAAGACACGCTTTGCCACCGCAAGACCAAAGCCCAAACCCTGAACGCCTTTATAGTCGGTGGTACGATAGCCCCATTCAAAGAGACGCTCGGGATCTGCGATCCCCGGTCCGTCATCCGCCACCGTGAGCCGGATTTTATCCTCCATCCGGGCAGTACGGATCGTCACCCGCTTTGCGCCGAAACGAAAGGCGTTGCTGATCAGATTGGCCAGCACCAACTCCAGATCCTCCGGCATGATCCGGGCGATCATTCCCGGCTCATAGGGTGCGGTCAAAAGCGTTTTATCCATTTCCAGATCGTTCAAGCCTCTTGCGTACTCCGCGGCAAACCGACCGATGTCCATCGGGACGCGATAGATGAGCCGTTGCCCTCCGTCCACCAAGCGATCCAGATGCTCTGCCAACCGCATGATCCGGCGAACGTCCTCTCCCAATTCCTTTCCGTTGGGCGTGGACAGACCGATCCGCTGCGCCACGCTATAAAGCCCGTTAAGGTAGGCTGCCAGCTTTTCCCGGGTATTTCGAACCACCTGGATCAGCTCCGGCAATTCGGGATACTCCGGCACCGACTGAAGCTCCACGGCAACGTAGGTCTTGCCGTCATACACCGTGGGCGTCAGATAAAAGGTCTTTTCCTCCCCATTCAGCTGGAGAGACCGCGCAGTTCCACGCAGTTCCAGACGACAGTCTTCCACCGCCCTCTGCAGCCCCTCCGGCAATGCGAACGGCTGGGCTTTCGGCGAACAATAAACGACCTGCATCAATTCATCGTATACCAGAATGGCCTTGGGTATCTCTTGATAAACACCTGCAAAATATTCACTTGCTGAGATCATAAGTTCCCTCCTCCATTCACGATCTAACTGAATCATTATATAATATAAAATAAATTTTGTAAAGCATCTGCCGGGAAAATTCCTTCTTATTAAATTTTTTCGCACAAAAATCGCAAAAAGGCTTGAAAAATCTATGTTTTCTAAATATAATTAGCGGTGAAAACACATGGGGAAGAGTAACTAAATACGACTCTGCCCCAAGGAGGTCTTTCCGATGTGATAAGATGAAAGGCAGAAATGTTTTTTCTGCGATTGGTAAAGGGGTTTTCTCAGTCCTGCTTTAAAAAAGAGGCGCCGTTTGGACTGAGGAACGAGCCGTGCTTTCCTGCCGGGGAAGCACCGTGCGCCTGCATTTTCAATTATGAAACCCATCCAATTCATCTTTTCCAATATGCACGGAAAAAAGACCTTCTTTTTTATTTTACTCTTTTTGACGGTG
>JAZNVY010000306.1:0-3031 GCA_045593105.1 Eubacteriales bacterium | reverse complement strand
CAATGACAGCTTCACGATGTCGAAATAACCATCCAAAAGGGTATAAAGGGGCTGGAAGAACCGCATCAAGTTCCAGATGCTGACCCCTTTAATGCCCAGTTCTCGTACCAACGCCAGCTTTGCCTGATAACTGCGCGCGTCCTCAAACCAAACCTCATGCTGGCGCTTTCGGGTATCATAGTAGCGGAACCAGGGGCTTTCCGCTGTCTCGTCGAATTGAATCTCTGCGCCGTATTTTCGGGCGATGGCAACGCCCTCGTAATTGCCGATGGAGCGTGCCGGCTGACCTTGTTCGTAGGGGAGAGTCCAATCGTAGCCGTAGTTTGGAAGTCCCATCAAAAGCTTTTCCCGGGGAATTTCCCCCACCGCAAAGTCCATGACCCGCGCCACGTTGGGGAGCGGTGCCACCGCCAGGGGAGGACCGTAGGTGTGTCCCCATTCGTAGGTCATGATCAGCGTCCGGTCGGCGGCCTGCCCCATGCCGGCGTAATCGTGGGCTTCATAGAGCAACCCCGGCTGATCCCGGGAGGTCTTGGGCGCCAGGGCGATAAAGACCGGATGAGGAGCCAGCTCCTTTTTGAGGAACTCCACCAGCGCGGTATAGTCCTCGCGGAGCCGTCCGGGGATGTACTCCATATCCACGTCCACGCCGTAATAGCCCTTTTGGGCGATGACCGCCCGAAGTTCATTCGCTAGCCGTTGCCGGCTTTCTCCGCTCTCCAGGATCCGGACGGCACGCTCGCTGTTGAAGCCGCCGCTTTCATCTACGGTGGTCAGCACCAAAAGGGGCGCTACGCCGGCATTCTTTGCCATCTCGATGAGGGGTTCATCGTCCCGTAGGGGCACCAAAGCACCCTCGTCGGTGACGCCGTAGCTGAAGATGGAAAGATAGGTCAGATAGGGGAGGGTCTTGCGGAGTACCTCCCGGTCAATGAAGGGATAGGCGTAGCCGTTGACCTCCAAGGGACCGCTTTTTTCTTCCGGGGAGGGGACGATCAGACTATCGCCGACGACTAAGTATTTATTGGGGTCGATGCCGTTGGCGCGGACTAATTGCTCCACCGATACGCCGTAGGTCTTGCCGATCTTATAAAGGCTGTCGCCGGGCTGGATCGTTACAATGGTCATAGAAAAAACACTCCTTTCATAATAAGGATATGTTTTTCCTTGGAAATAAGGACAATTAATTGAAGTTTTATCCGGCTTTTCAATTGGCGGGGGATACCGTCAGCACCGGTGCGTTTATTTATACGTTTACGGTCTTTTTAAGCCAGCGGCCGCTGAAGAATTTCCAGCCGTAGAATGCGGCACGGAAGACCCAGTCGGCAAACATGGCGATCCAGACCCCGATAATGCCCATGCCAAATCCGGGGATGGGGAGACCGAAAAGGGTGAATCCATCGGCGGCGAGGATGTAGGCCCCGGCGACCCGAAAGACCCACATGGCGGTGCCGGCCACCTTCATGGGAAACTTAGCATCTCCTGCCGCCCGAAAGACGCCCGGCAAATAAAAGCCCAGCGGCCAGATGAACATGGCAACCACCGCATGAAGGCGGAGCAGTTGAATGGCAAGATCGGTGGATTCTGCGGAAACGCCGTAAAGGGAGAGAAGCGGTTTGGCAAAGATGATGGCGACGAGCGCGCCGAAGATCAGAAGCGCATAACAGATGCCAAGAAGCAGACGGGCATATTTTTTTGCCTGCTCTTTTTCGCTGGCGCCGATGCAACGTCCTACGATGGTTGTGGTGGAATGCCCTATGGCATTTCCTGCCATATATTGAAAGTTAGCAAGGTTCAACGCGACGGAGTTGGCTGCTACCGCCACCGTCCCCATGGTGGAGATCAGCGAGGAGGTCAGCAGCTTGCCGAAGCTATGCATACTGCTCTCAATTCCCGTGGGAATTCCGATCCGCAGGATCCGCTTGATCAGCGGGAAATCGGGGCGGTAATGGAACAATTTTTCAAAATACAGGGGGCGCTTTTTATTGTGTAGCAGGATGAGGAAGGTAAATGAGAAAATAGCCCGGGAGATCAGGGTGGAAAGTGCCGCGCCTGCAGCTCCCATCCCCATTTTGGAAATGAAGATAAAGTTTGTGATGATGACCAGGATATTGCTTGCAAAACCCAGTAGCATTCCGGTAACGGTATCGCCCATGACCCGAAAAAGTGTAGCTCCTACATGGTAGATTGCCAATAGGGGAAAGCTGAGGGAGATGATGCTGAAATAATTCAAAGCATGGTACATCACGTCCGGCTCCACGTCTCCGTAGAGTAGGTTCAAAAGCGGAACGCGCAGGGTGAAGACGATGGTGGTGATGGCCAACGCAATGACGGTGACGCAGTAAAGAAGCTGCTTGGAGGAATTATGCATCAGCTTGGTGTCCTGCCGCCCCATGGCTTGGGAAACCACCACCGAGCCGCCGGTTACAATGGCGGTAAAGGCGATGACAAGAAGATTATCTAAGGTGGTGACCAGCGAAACCCCGGAAACCGCCGCATCTCCTGCCCGGGAGACCATGATGGTGTTGATGGTGCCGGTCAATACCGAAAGGATCTGCTGAAGAATCAGCGGCAAGATCAGTTTAAAGAGATCTTTTCTTGAAAACATCATAAACGGTCATTCCCCTCTCTTGACAAAATGACGATTCTATACTATAAATATAACATAACTATTTGGCGTTTTCATGCCATAATCATCGAAAACTATGTCAATATTTAAGGTAATTAGGATGGAAGCAAGGTTTTATTTAAAAAGAGAATATCAGGAAGACCTTTTTTGCAAAAAAAACTACGTAACGACCTCACGCTTGAATTTTCACTCCCCTATTGAGGTCTGGGTCGTATTAGAGGGACGGCTGGAATGCTGGATCAACGGTAGTCGGAAAGTACTTCGCCAAGGCGAGATGATCATCGCCTTTAGCTACGATACCCATGGATACCGTGCTTTGGAAGAGGAAACTTTGATACAGACTTTGATCGTTCCCTTATCGTTGTGCGGAGATTTTCGGGAGGAAGTCGGAGGCCAAGCGGT
>JAZNVY010000305.1:0-2565 GCA_045593105.1 Eubacteriales bacterium | reverse complement strand
GAGACGGCGGATTTCAGCATCTACCGCGAAAACCGCGCCATCCTTTTGGAGGAGCTGACCCGAATTGGCTATGAAGTGGTACCGCCGGACGGCGCGTTCTATCTCTTTATGAAGGCGCTGGAGCCGGACGCGAACGCCTTTTGCGCGCGCGCTAAAGAGCAGGAGCTTTTGCTGGTGCCCAGCGATTCCTTCGGTTGTCCCGGCTACGTGCGGATCGCCTATTGCGTCACCACCGAGCAGATCAAAAAGTCCATCCCGGCCTTTGAGAAATTATATGAGGATTATCAAAAATGAGTAAATTAGACGAAGCAAGAAAGCAAATCAACGAAATCGACCAAAAGATGGCGGATCTTTTCGCCGCCCGGATGCAGGCGGTGGGTACCATTGCCGCCTATAAAAAGGAGCATGGACTTCCTATTCTGGATACGGCGCGTGAGGAAGAGGTCATCCGGAAGAACGCCGCCTATATGCCGGATGAGACCCTGAAGTCTTATTACGTCAATTATCTGAAATATAATATGTCCCTCTCCCGGAGCTATCAGCACCGTCTTTTGGAGGGAATGCGGGTCGCCTATAGCGGTGTGCCCGGCGCTTTTGCCGATATTGCCGCCAAGAAGATCTTCCCCGATGGCTCTGCCGTCCCGTATCGGGACTTCAAGGCCGCCTACGAGGCGGTGGTCAATGGGGAATGTGATTGTGCGGTACTGCCCATTGAGAATAGCTACCAGGGGGACGTCTCCCAGGTGATGGATCTCAGCTTCTTCGGCTCGCTTTTTATTAACGGCATCTACGATATGGAGATCGTCCAGAATTTGGTGGGTGTAGAGGGTGCGACCGTCCGGGACGTCCGGGAGGTCATCAGCCATCCTCAGGCGTTGGGTCAGTGCGCGGAATATATCCGTGACCATGATTTTATTACCCATGAGTGCACCAATACCGCCGTTGCCGCCAAAAAGGTGGCGGAGGACGGGCGCCTCGATCAGGCGGCTATCGCCAGCGCAGAGACTGCCGCACTCTACGGACTGAAGGTGCTGGATAAGAGCATCAACGCCAGTAGTATCAATACCACGCGCTTTGCGGTCTTTTCCCGGTTTGCCAGCCGGAATCCTCAGCGCGATAACTACTTCGTCATGAACTTCACCGTGAAGAACGAGGCAGGCGGACTTGGCAAGGCCATCTCCGCCATCGGTGACGCCGGCTTCAACCTGCGCGCCTTGAAGAGCCGCCCCAGCAAGGATCTTATTTGGGAATATTATTTCTTCGCCGAGGGTGAGGGAAATATCAATAGCGAAACGGGCGTAGCGATGCTTGCGGAGCTGAAAAAGCATTGCAGCAATCTGAAGGTCGTAGGGTCTTTTGAAAAAGAACAAAAACTGGAGCGATAAATCAATGATCATTTCGATGAATTTAGGGGCGGATAGCTATTCCATCTATCTGGAGCGCGGTGCCCTCGCTAAGGCAGATCAGCTTTTTAAGCTGGACCGCAAGGTGCTGATCGTCACCGATAGCGGCGTGCCGAAGGAGTATGCCGAGACGGTGGCGCACTGCTGCAAGAACGCTTATATTGAGGTCTTCCTGCAGGGGGAGGCGCAAAAGAATATGGATACCTATCAGAATATCCTCGCCCGGCTGGTGCAGGAGGGCTTCTCCCGTACCGATTGCGTGGTGGCGGTGGGCGGCGGTGTGACCGGCGATATGGCAGGCTTTGCGGCGGCGTCCTATATGCGCGGCATTGATTTTTATAATATCCCCACCACCCTTCTTTCACAGGTGGATTCCTCCATCGGCGGTAAGGTGGCCATCGACTTTAAGGGCTATAAGAATATCGTCGGTGCTTTTTATCAGCCCAAGGGTGTGCTGATCGATCCGGAGGTGCTCAAGACCTTGCCGGCGCGGCAGATTGCCAACGGCTTGGCAGAGTCTATCAAGATGGCGGCCACCAACGATGCGGCGTTATTTGAACTTCTGGAGCAGGAGGATCCGCTTCAAAATCTGGATCGTATCATCGAAGGCTCTCTTTTGATCAAAAAAGAGGTGGTGGAGCAGGATACCAAGGAGATGGGACTGCGCCGGGTGCTGAACTTCGGGCACACCGCCGGTCACGCCATCGAGACGGTCTCCGGGCTTTCAGGATTATATCACGGGGAGTGCGTGGCGCTGGGAATGCTGCTGATGGCGGCGCCGGAACCGCGGGAGCGGCTCCGTAAGGTGCTCCAAAAGGTAGGACTTCCCACGTCTTATGCTTACGATAAAGAGCAGGTCATTGAGGCAATGACCATGGATAAAAAGGTTGCAGGCGGTGAGATCACCGTCGTGGAACTGCCTAAGATCGGAAAATTCGAGCTTCGCAAGATCTCCTTGGAGAATTTAAAAAAGCGCATGAGAGAGGTGCTTTAAACCATGAAAAATACGTTTGGTAATCAGGTGGCGGTCACCATCTTTGGCGAAAGCCACGGCAAAGGGATCGGCGTCGTCCTGGACGGGCTTGCCCCCGGCATCCCCGTGGATGAGGACTTCCTCCGCACCCAACTGGCTAAGCGCCGTCCGGCAGGAAAGATCTCGACG
>JAZNVY010000304.1:0-2942 GCA_045593105.1 Eubacteriales bacterium | reverse complement strand
CTTTCCTATCGGGGCATCCGCCGTACGGTGGCGCACGACGGCGCGCCGGAGGGGGAGATAGCCTCGGCATCCTATATTCGTACCCATCGGGCGGAGTTTGCCCGTTACTGCCCCTGCGCGCAGGGGGCGGCGTTGGACGTTGCCGCCGCTGAGCGGGGGATGCTGACCCTTTTGAAGACGAAATCCGCTGAGCAATTAAAGAATACCGCCAATATCAGCGAGGGGCTGGAAAACCGCATAATGGCGGCGCTCAACGAGGCAGAGGGACTTTATCCGCTTTACGATAAGATCAAGACCAAGCGGTATTCCCATGCAAAGCTGCGCCGCGCGGTCAGTAGCGCGGTGTTGGGTATCCCTGCCGGGATGCCGGAGGAGGAAGTACCGTATCTGCGCGTATTGGCGATGGGAGCACGCGGAAGAGACCTGCTCCGCACCTTGAGAACAACTGCCACGCTGCCCATCTGCCAGTCCGGTCGGGAGTGTGAAAAGGTGAACGCCGCATTTTTTGCGGTGGAGCGCTTGGCCACCGATCTGAGAAATTGCTGGAGCGAGCAACCGCTCCCCGGCGGAGAAGACTACAGAAAAGGCATCGTTTTTGAATAAAACATTGTAATTTTACCAATTATATGGTAGAATGGATTGAATTTGATCGTTGCATCAGCATGGCTGATGATATTAAAAAGTCCTCCGGACCGCCGTGGGAGGGCTTAAACAACCGCGAATCATTCATCGCGGTTTCTCATCATAACTCGTTTAAAATAGGGTTTTAAACGGGTCTTTATCCTATGCCTGAACGTACTTATTTTTATTGGAAGAAAGGAATTTTATGGAAAAAACAAAAAAAGAAACCAAGGATCGGGCAGCCGCGCGTAAGGCTAAAGGCCGCCGCCCTGCCAATACCCTCAAATTAGAGGATCTGCTGAATAACAGCGATTTGATTTTAGCCGCCGACGGCAAGCGGGGCGCCCCTACCGAGCGCATCGCTTCTCAGGAAAAGAAAAAAGCACCGGTGCGGAAAAACCCTCCGGCGAAGAAGGCTCCTGTCGCACCGCCGAAGAAAACCCCTGCCGCACCGCCGAAGAATAAAGCGGCCGCCAATCCGCCGGCGAAAAAACGCCGTAAGCCCCTCTCCAAGCTGAAGATCATTCCCTTGGGCGGTCTGGATGAGATCGGCAAGAATATGACGGTCTTTGAGTATGAAAATGATATCGTCATCATCGACTGCGGTATGGCGTTCCCCGATAACGATATGCCCGGCGTGGATCTGGTGATCCCGGATATCACCTACCTCCGCAAGAATATGGAGAAGGTTCGCGGCATCTTCCTTACCCACGGTCATGAGGATCATATCGGCTCTCTGCCTTATGTATTAAAGGAAATGAACGTGCCGGTCTACGGCAATAAGCTGACCCTCGGTCTGGTGCGCCGCAAGCTGGCGGAGCATCGGATGGATAAGACGGCGATGCTGATCGAGACCAAGCCCGGCTCGGTCATCGAGCGCGGATGCTTTAAGGTGGAGTTTATCAAGGTCAACCACTCCATCCCCGACGCCTCCGGCTTTGCCATCAAGACCCCCATCGGTACCATCGTGCATACCGGGGACTTTAAGATCGATACCACCCCCATCCACGGCCGTCCCATCGACCTGGCACGGTTCGGTGAATTAGGACGGGAGGGCGTCCTTCTTTTGATGAGCGACTCCACCAATGCCGGCCGTCCCGGTATCGCCGCCTCGGAGAAGAAGGTGGGCAAGGCGTTGCTCTCCATCTTCGAGGGCGCCCAGGAGAAGCGGATCATCGTGGCATCCTTTGCCTCCAACGTTCATCGCGTCCAGCAGATCATCGACGCTTCTGTAAAGTTCGGCCGCAAGGTGGCGGCTTCCGGACGGTCGATGGAAACGGTTATCGCGGTGGCGCATGAGCTGGGCTACCTGAAGATGCCCAAGGGGACGCTGATCCCCCTGGAGCAGGTGCAGAAATATCCCGGCAATAAGGTGACGCTGATCACCACCGGTTCCCAGGGTGAGCCGATGAGCGCCCTTTATCGGATGGCGTTCTCCGACCACCGTACCATTACAGTCAATAACAACGATCTCATCATCATCTCCGCATCCCCCATCCCCGGCAACGAGCTGGAGGTCAGCCGCGTTATCAACGAGCTGGAAAAACTGGGGGCCACGGTGGTGGATAATAAAATGGCCGGTATTCACGTGTCCGGTCACGCCTGCGAGGAGGAGCTGAAGCTGATCCTCGGTCTGGTCAAACCGAAATTCTTTATGCCGGTTCACGGCGAATACCATCACCTCTCTGCCCATGGCAGACTGGCGGTGGAGACCGGCGTGCCGGAGGAAAACGTCCTTTTGGGCGAAAACGGCAGTATGGTCGAGCTGACGCAAGACCACGCCAAGATCACCGGCACCGTTCAGGCCGGCGCGGTGATGGTAGACGGCATCGGCGTGGGTGACGTGGGCAATATCGTCCTGCGCGACCGCCGCATCCTATCCCAGGAAGGCATTATCCTGGTGGTGGCCGCCATCAATAAGACCACCGGTCAGATCGCCGGCGGTCCGGATATCGTCTCTCGCGGCTTTATCTACGTCCGGGAGAATGAGGATCTGATGGGTGAGGCCCAAAAGGTCGTGAAAAACGCCCTCAATAAAAGCCTGGCAAAGGGCAACCTGGAATGGACAGCGCTCAAGACCGATATGCGGGATGCTTTGGCGCATTATATCGGCTCCAAAACCAAGCGCAGTCCCATGATCATTCCCATCATTATGGACGTATAAAAAAAGAAGCAGTCGTTTGAGGCACACTCCGTAAGGAAGTGTGCCTCAGTTATATTCGTGCAAAGCACGAGCGATATATCTACGATGCGATATGCGGTATAACCGCGCGATATACGGCTTCGCCGTGTGAAAAGCACGAATATAATATCGCAAAAGC
>JAZNVY010000303.1:0-2891 GCA_045593105.1 Eubacteriales bacterium | reverse complement strand
TCCATATAAGAAACGCCCTTGCCCTTGACGGTCTTAGCGACGATCAAAGCCGGCTTACCGGTAACTTTCTTTGCCGCCTCAAAGGCTTTTTCGATCGACTCAAAGTCATGACCGTCCATCTCAAAGACTTCCAGACCAAAGGCCTTTGCCTTCTCAGCGATAGAAGCACTATTCATAACTTCTGCCACAGGACCATCAATCTGCAGACCGTTGTCGTCCACAACAACACAAAGATTGTCCAGTTTATAATGAGCAGCAAACATCAAAGCTTCCCAAACCTGACCCTCTTCGATCTCGCCGTCGCCCAGGATGGTATAAACACGATAATCCTTATTAGACTTCTTCGCAGACAACGCCATACCGCAAGCGGCAGAAATGCCCTGTCCTAAAGAACCGCTGGACATATCAATTCCGGGGATATGCTTCATATCAGGGTGACCCTGCAAAATACTTCCGATATGACGGAAAGTGGGCAGGATTTCAGGATCAAAATAGCCGCGGCGTGCCAAAGCAGAATAAACTGCCGGACAGGTATGACCCTTAGACAAAACAAAACGATCACGATCCGCCCAATCAGGGTTCTTAGGATCGATATTCATTTCCACAAAATAAAGATATGCAACGATATCGGCAATAGACAGGGAGCCGCCGGGATGACCGGCCTTAGCGCTGTGCACCTGCTCAATAATGTCCATCCGAATGGTGTTTGCATTCTTTTTCAACTGCAAATTGACCTCTTCAATCATTTGGAGAGCCTCCTTATTTTTATTTAAATCTATTTTATACTTTCTTTTAAATAAAGTCAATGGAAATCAATCAAAAAACTGTTGAATAGCCATTTCTGTTTTGTTATAATGTTATTAAATGTTGAAAGGAGGCGGTTCTGTGCGTCCGTTATCTGATATATTGCGTCCCACCACCCTTGATGATATGGTGGGTCAGCGCCATCTTCTCGGTCAAGGAAAGCTTTTGCGTTCCATCGCGGAAGGAAAAGAAATCCCCAATATGATCTTTTACGGTCCCAGTGGAGTCGGCAAAACAACGCTGGCGCGGATCATTTCTGAAAAATCAGACCGTAAACTCTATAAATTAAATGCAACCACAGCATCCATCAGCGATATTAAAGAGATCATTAATGATATCAACCCCTTTACCGCCCCTAATGGAATTTTGCTTTATCTGGACGAGATCCAGTATTTTAATAAAAAGCAGCAGCAATCTCTTTTGGAGTTCATTGAAAACGGCAGCATTACCTTGATCGCATCTACGACGGAGAATCCTTATTTCTATGTTTATAATGCAATCCTCAGCCGATGTACCGTTTTCGAATTTAAGCCGGTTGCCGCAAAAGAGATGATCCCGTTTATCAAGCGTGCTCTTTCCTATTTAGAGGAACAACGCGGCTTTAAAGTCGTTTGTGAGGAGGAGCTCATAGAACGTATTGCTTACGGCTGTGGCGGAGACGTACGAAAATGCTGTAATTGTATCGAGGTAATTTCTCTTGCTTTAACACGTGAATCACCGGAGATTACCCTGGAAATGATTCAAGAAGCCTCTCAGCGCAGCGGTAATCACTACGATAAAGACGGAGATTTCCATTACGATATCCTCTCTGCTTTCCAAAAATCTATCCGAGGCTCTGATCCAGATGCCGCACTGCTTTATTTAGCGCGTCTTTTAGAGGCCGGAAACCTTATTGCCCCCTGCCGTCGGTTGATGGTCATTGCCGCCGAAGACATCGGCCTCGCATACCCTCAGGCAATTTCCATTGTTAAATCTTGCGTCGATTGCGCTCAAGCGCTGGGTTTACCGGAGGCACGCATTCCTTTGGCCGAGGCCGTTATTTTACTGGCGACGGCGCCAAAATCCAATTCCGCTATCATGGCGATCGACGAAGCAATGGCCGACGTTCAAAATGGTAAAGGTCAGATTATCCCCTCCAATATTCAGGATAGTCATTACGGTGGAGCCGGAAAATTAGGTCACGGAGAAGGCTATCTCTATCCCCACGCATTTCCCAATCATTATATCGAGCAAAACTATATGCCTGCCGATCTAAAGGGCAAGCATTATTATGAATTCGGTGACAATAAATTGGAAAACGCCTCTCGTGAATATTGGAATAAAATCAAGGAGAAACAATGAAAAAAGCCGATAAAATCCAATTAATATTAAACGAACTGGATCGACTTTATCCCAAAGCAGAGTGTGCCCTCCACTATACGAAGCCCTATGAACTTTTAATTGCCACACGTCTCTCTGCGCAATGTACTGATGAAAGAGTAAATAAAGTCACCCCTGCCCTCTTTAAGCGTTATCCCACATTGGAAGCCTTTGCAGAAGCAGATTTTGACGAGCTTTGCGAAATGGTTCATTCCTGCGGTTTCTTCCGCGGTAAGGCCAAGAGTATTATCGAAATGAGCCAAGCTATTTTGGAACGCTTTGACGGAAAGGTGCCGGATAATATTGAAGATCTGACCAGCCTTTCCGGCATCGGTAGAAAAACAGCCAACTTGATCTGTGGCGACATCTACGGAAAGCCGGCAATTATTGCAGATACTCATTGTATTCGTCTCTCCAATCGCTTAGGATTAGCCACCAGCACCAATCCCGAAATTGTGGAGCGGCAATTAAAAGCCGCCATTCCCGCGGAACGTCAAACTAAGTTTTGTCACAATCTGGTACATCATGGGCGAGCAATCTGCGACGCCAGAAAACCCAATTGTTGCGAATGCCCTCTGACAGAGGTTTGTACCTACTATAAGAAGGCAAAAAAGAATTGACAATTTTATATATTATATATATAATATTTTAGTGATATTTTGATTCGGCAATTGGTTATTGTCGAAAAGGAGGTAAACAATGAGACAAAGAAAGGCCAGTATCTGGCA
>JAZNVY010000302.1:0-2292 GCA_045593105.1 Eubacteriales bacterium | reverse complement strand
AATCTAATTCGTTTATGACGACGGCCTTGCAGGATCTCAACGCGTGCTCATTGCATAATGCATGGATACGGTTCTTTAATCCTTCGCTCGGCGCTTGCCCTTTGCGGAGCAACCACCTTAAACGCAGATGCCCCAGTAAATAGCGCATCAGAAAGAGGAGCATACCAATGATATAGAGGGTAAAAATCCAGTCTGTACTGCTGACGGGACGGCTCGTGACCCAAGGGAAGACGTGGCTTAAACGGATCGGCACATAGCGTTCCGTAAAGGCAGAATCAAGGGCTTGCTCTGCCATTCCTTTCAAGGCTTCCAGCCGGAGCGCGAGTCCCGGAAAAATATATTGCATACTTGAGACCGGCCAAAGGCAACGCACCGCCCAAAGGCTCCATACGCCGTATTGCCAGCGCGGAGAGAGTTTATCTTCGAAAATCAGCTTGATCAGCCAGATTAGCCCGGCGGTTAAAGAAACAGAGACGGTCTGTAATAAAAAATCCCAGATATTAGTCATACTTCCATCTCCTCCAGCATTTTTTTCAGCCGTTCCACCTCCTGGGGAGAGATGGACGTATCCTTCAGAAAGGCGGCGATCAATTCACCGGTTGCGCCGCCGTAGACTTTGTTTAATAATTCGTTACGCTCCGTTTGGGCGCAGTCCTCCCGGCTGACGTTGGCGGCATAAGGCTTTGCCAGTTGATGATCGATCGAAACCAAGCCTTTGTGGTTCATTCGTGTTAAATAAGTATAAACAGTATTTTTGTTCCATTTTTTTAAAGCGGCGGTGATTTCACCCAGCGCAAATCGTTTTCCGCCCCAAAGAACTTCTAATACCGACCATTCTGCATCTGTTAGCTTCATGACAAAACCTCCTACAAGTGTAGTACAATTATATCCTACACTTGTAGGGAGAATTTGTCAATAGGGATATGAAAATAAAAAGAGCGGAAGACCCGAGGGCATTCCGCTCTTTTTCTATACCGTCGGACTACAGCCGTCCGCCCGGGGGAAAGCTTTGTGCTTTTGATAGCATTTACGGTTTGGAGTCCTGCTGCTCGGATGGTCCGAAACACGAAAAAGCACACTTTCCGCTTTTGCAAAACGGTGTTGCCGGGAGCGTTTCTCCCTATAGCGTTTCTGCGTCAGCCTGCCCACCGTTTTTTCAAAAACAGGCCGCGCCCTTTTGAGATGCGCCGGGCATCTCCCTTTGCGAAAGAGATCCTTTCGCACTTCCTCTGTCCGCGGGGGACGATCTTATTATGTGTGCGGTACAAAAAAATATGCACCGAAATCTCGGTGCATTTTTTGGAAATTTAATCGTCTAATTGGGGAATGTTTAGAATGTTGAAATCCAGCTCAACCGGCTTGGGCGGCGTGCGGCGCAGGGGAGAATAAAGAAACTTCTTGCAGGAATGATCCGCCCGTACCAACCCTTTTTTAGGGCAGATGATATCATCGGTGCCGTGGATGGATTTTCCGTGCTCGCAATAGGCACAAATTTTTTCGATCTCTTTTGAAAAAATCATTTCTTTCTCCATTCTTTATCTTCTTTTGACATTATACTCTGTATTTCATCATTTGTCAAAATAAATTTAAAATCCTGCCGATCAAAGGAATTCCGAGCATATAAATAAGCTTACCGGAGAGCATGGGCAGGAGCGGCAGAGCCGCCGCTTTGAGATAAGCGGCGTTTTGGAGAATGGCTGAGCATCCGGAAAAGCCTATCATTGCACCGGCGATGTAAAAGCCGCCTCTTAAGCCTCCGGTCACTTCTAAAAAACCGTAAAGATACTCAAAGAACGGGAAATTTTTCAGCAGGGCTGCAAGCATCGCAAAAAATGTAATATATCCGGTGAGGGTCAGTCCGCCTAAGGAGGCCGCAGAAAGGCTATCCACTACTGCTCCGAGCAGGCTTTTTTCATTGGGCGGTGGAGCAGGGGTGATTTTAAATGCGCCGCTGAAAAGTCCAATGAAAAAGGAAACCAATAATTGGCCGATAAAAAGAAAAATGCCCGCTTTAAAACTCCCCAGTATTTTTTCACCGGCATAGACCATCAAAAAGGCGGGCGAGGCATTGGCACAGCAAGCGGAGAGCCGGATCGTCTGCTCTCGGGATAGGAGACCGCGCTGATAGGTTCGGGTCAATGTACGGATCCCTAAGGGAAATCCGCAAAGATGGGAGGTGAGCCAGACCGTCCAGGCGGTGGGGAACGGAATATATTCAGAAAGCTCGCCGATCGCACCGCATACCACCATCGCTGGGAAGAGCGCCGGCAGGACGGTACGATAAGCCAGACT
>JAZNVY010000301.1:0-3078 GCA_045593105.1 Eubacteriales bacterium | reverse complement strand
GAGAAAGATATTCTTTATTTTCAGCAAGCATTTACCTTTCTCAAAGTATGTAACCCACTATGACACTTTCAACTTTTGAAAGTGTCATTTTCTCTTTTGTATAGAAAAACGGAGACTACTTCTTTACGAAGTGTCTCCGTTGACTGCTTCTTTTTTATGATTTATTCGACGGGATACTCAATTTGGATGGAGCGGCCTTCTTTGGCGGACTGAGCAGCTGCTAAGCAGACCACCACCGAACGCTCGCTGTCGTAGGCGGAGGTGGGAACCGGCTCGCCGTTTAGAATGCTTTCGGCAAAGTCGCCCAGCTCGCCGTAGGTATTGTGGCTTGCCAGCTTGACCGGCAGCATAATGGGAACACCGAAATCCTGTTTGTGTTCGCTGAAAATATCGGCCTTTTCCTGCATCTCTGCCTTGTAGACGGTGATGTGGTTGCTTCGGTTGTCGCAGATGATGGTGCCCTTGGTGCCGTAGAAGCAGGAGCGCATGGTGTAATCACGCTTACAGCCGATGGAAACGAAGACCTTCCCGATGACGTCGTTGGGGAACCGCATGATAGATACGGTGCAGTCGTTGATGGGCCAATCGGTGAGGCACTTATGATTGGAATAGGCGGTGACTTCGTAAGGATCGCCGGCGATCCAGCGCAGAAGGTCTACCGCATGGCAGCCGCCACCCAGGAAGGGCTCCCGGAGAGGATCGACCCGCCATTCGTCCGCACCGCGGGACTTGGCGTAATCGTGGGCGTATTCACTCTCTACGTAGAAAAGCTCGCCGATCTCGCCCCGATCCACCAGCTTTTTTGCCAGCTGGAAGCCGGGGGCGTAGCGGCAGATCTGACCGACCATCAGGCGTTGGCCGTATTTTTTCTCCGCCTCGCGCATCTGCTCACATTCCTCGATGGTCAATGCCATGGGTTTTTCGCAGAGCACCTGCTTGCCGGCCTTGAGGGCTTCTACCGTCATTTCCTTATGCAGACGGTCGGGGATGCAAAGCACCACCGCCTCCACGTTGGGATCGTTGATGAGGTCGTGCCAATCGGTATAATAAGCCGGGCAATCCACCTCAGTCTTGGCGATCTCTAACCGTTCCGGATTTTTATCGCAGATCGCCACCAATTCCATTTTGGGGTGGTGGGCGATGGAGCGAATATGATTAAGCCCCATGCCGCTGGCGCCGACAGCACCGAACTTGACTTTTTTACTCATGTTTTTGTACCTCCTTCAAAAATGCGCTGGGCGTTTTGCCGACGCGCTTTAAAAACGTTTTTAATAAATGATTTTCCGATTCAAAGGAAAGATAATCGGCGATCTGGGTGAAGTTGAGGGTGGTCTCCTCGATCAGCTCTTTGGCGCGCTCGATCTTCATATCCAAAAGACAGTCGATGATGCCGCGCCCGTATTTTTTGGAAAACTCCTGCTTGATATAGGAGGGGCTGAGGGAGAGGACTTCAGCGATCTGGTCGATGGTCACCCGGTCGGTGAGATGCTCCGTCAGGTAATGGTAGACCGCATCCGCGGTGGAGGATCTGCCCGGCGGAGTCTTATTGCCCAGCCGGGATTCGATGATCTTGATCAGCAGGATCTCCAGTTTATTTTTAATAGACTGCAACCGTCCCCGGGTGATGCCCTCCCGAACTTGCCAGCCGAAATCGCTGCTCTGGCGCGGAATACGTTCGAAGCATTGCGCGCCGTCTTCCACCAGCTCGCAAAGGAGCGAGCTCTCGTCCTCGGTGAGGGGAAAGGGCTTTTGGCAGAGGGGCTGGAGCAGATTGCTCCGGCAGGTAAAGCCTGCAAATTTCAGGATGGAGTCTTGCTCCTTATCCAATTGCTGATGAGAAATATAGGGAGCAAGCAGCATACACTCTCCTGCCCGGAGGGTGATCTGCTCGTCGTCCAGTCGTAGGGTGAGGAATCCTTTTTTGATATAATATAATTCGTAATGATCGTGCCGTTCCAGTTCATCGGGCAGATTTCGATTGCCTTGGGTTGCCACGTGGTCAAAAAACGCTACCAGCTTATCCACCATAAAAAGATTGACAATTTCGGTGGTGCGAAATGAAATTAAACCCATGGGATCACTCTCCTTTTTCATTATAGCAGGATTTTTTTGGTTTTTCTTCGTAAAAAAGTATGTAATATTCGTAAAATCGTATGTTTTTACGGCAAAAAGAAAGCAGATCATCTGCTTCCTTTTTGCAATTCTTTTAAATAAGCGCTGGGGCTTTTACCGGTGCGCTTGGAAAAGGTCTTGGAAAAATGGGCTTCGGA
The DNA here is from genome assembly GCA_045593105.1 of Eubacteriales bacterium. GTDB lineage: Bacteria > Bacillota > Clostridia > Oscillospirales > QAKW01 > QAKW01. The sequence goes on along the minus strand of JAZNVY010000301.1, from coordinate 808 downwards.
TTCAAAGGAGAGGTATTCTGCGATCTGGGTAAAATTGAGGGTGGTTTCCCGAATCAACTGCGTGGCAAGATCAATTTTCAGATCTAAAAGGTAATCGATGATTCCTCGCCCGTATTTTTTGGAAAATTCCCGTTTAATATAGGTGACGCTGAGGGAGACGCTTTGGGCGATCTGCAGAAGTGTTACCCGATCGGCCACATGGGTCGTGAGGTAATCGTGCACCGCATCGGCGACGGTGATCCGTCCGCTGGGAACCGGATTTCCAAGCCGGGACTCGATCATTTTAATAAAAAAGATCTCCAGCTTATTCTTTAAAGCCTGCAGCCGCCCCCGGGTGATACCGGCGCGAACTTCGCAGCCGTAGCCCACGCCGCTCATGATCCGTCGGAAGCATTGTTGTCCTTCTTGGGCCAGTTCTCCCAAAAAGGTTTGCTCATCCTCCGAAAAGGGCAGCGGTTGATGGCAAAGCGGCAAGAGCAGGTCTCCTCGGCACATGAAGCCATAGACATGGACGAAGGCTTCCTCCGTTCGGCTGAGGACTTGGAATTTGGTGCCCGGCGGAAGTAACAGCCCATGATGTGTTTCCAAGGAGACGGACTGCCCGTCGATCTGCAGGGTCATGGCGCCGTCGACCATATAGAGCAATTGGTAATGATCAATGATAAACGGGGGCTTTTCCAGCTGTGTCTGCATTTTTCGGTTGTAAAAGACGACCAGTTTATCGATCATAAAGAGATTGACGATCTCCGTCGTTTTATAGTGTCTTGTTTCCATGCTTTCACCGTCCTTTTAAATATTGTAACATAGT
>JAZNVY010000300.1:0-9025 GCA_045593105.1 Eubacteriales bacterium | reverse complement strand
CCGCCCATAAACGCCATGATCGGCAGGACGATGGCGGAGATGGAGCCCAGCATATTGCCGCAGATCCCCTTTGCCGCCTCCGTATCGCCCCGGGCAAAGCAACGGCTCATCTCCGGGAAAAAGAGGTTGGTCAAGCAATAGGAAAAGATCCCGGCGACGATGAAATAGGCCTGGTAAGCGTAATGCACCGAGGAAAGGACGCCCTCCTCCAGGGTGGAGCCGATATTGGTACTGATCAGCTGGTTAATGGGCTGCGCCAACGCCGCCACGAAAAGCGGCAGAGTCAGCGTCAGCACTCGGCGAAGATCCGGAGAACGCAGATCCAGAGCAAAGGAATAACGGAATTTCTTCTTTTTTAAATAAGGGAGCAAAAAGAGCAGCTGCGCCAGCCAGCCGACGGTAAAGGCGGCACCCAGTCCGTAGATCCCGAAATAGCGATCCAAAAAGAGGAAATACACCACCATCACCAAATTGGAGACCAAGGAGATGAGGGCAGGGCCGGTAAACTCGCCGTAGGATTGCAAGATCCCTACCAGAACGTATACCCCAGCCGCGATCAAGACCACCGGCATAATGATGCGGATCAGCACCACCGCGTAAGCCAGCGCCTCTCCCGAAAGACCGCCTGCCACCAATTTCAGTGCCGCCTTGGGGAAGAGCATCCCGAGCGCCGCAAGGAAGGCGGAGATCAAAGCGATGATATTAAAGAAATTACTGCCGAACCGGTCTGCCTCCTCCCGGCTCGTTTGGGTCAGCTTTTCATTAAAGACCGGAACGAACGCCGAGACGATGGCCGCACTCAGGGTAATATCGAATAAATTAAGGGGCAAGGAGCTGGCTGCATTAAAGGCGTCGGTCATGGCACTGACGCCGTAATGACCTGCCAGCAGCATATTCCGTACGAGACCCAGGACCTTGGAAAGCAGCACCGCCGCCACCAAGATCAGATAGGTTCCGACTGCTCCTCTTTTTTTCATGTTTTTCACCTCGTTTTGGGGCAATTTACGGCGTTTTTCATTCGCCGGAAAATGACATAATTTTATTCCCAATTTTTTTGGTATACCCGTTTTTACACATTTTGAACAGGTTTTTGTACAGAAAAAACCCATGAAAATGCGGTTTTTTACAGTTTAAACAGGGTTTTCCACAGCCTTTTAATTCACGGCTGTGGAATAATTTGGTTAACATAACTGGTTTTCAATAGAGAATGCCGAAAGGGCGTTGAGATCCAAATTTGCGGTATGTCCTGCCTGGAATTCATAGTATGCCTGGGCGCCCACCATGGCGCCGTTATCACCACAAAGACTGAGAGGCGGCATATAGAGGGTCTGATCCGCATCCTTACCGTCCAAGAGTTTTTGACGCAGCATGGAATTGGCGCTGACACCGCCGGCGATCACCAGCGTCTTCTGCCCGTATTCCCGTGCGCAGGCCAAGAAATTCTCCGCTAAAACACCGGTAATGGCATCGCTATAGGAAGCGGAAATATCGGGGATATTCAGCTCCTCCCCTTTTTGCTTAGCATTATGCACGTAATTGACGATGGCCGTCTTGACGCCGGAAAAACTGAAGTCATAGGGGTCGTCCTTAAAACGGACCCGCGGAAATTTCATCGCCTTGGGGTTGCCTTCCTTTGCCACCTTATCCATATAGACGCCGCCGGGATATCCCAATCCCAGGATCCGTGCCCCTTTATCAAAGGCTTCTCCTGCCGCATCGTCCTTGGTGCGCCCCAAGATCTGATAATCGGTATAGTCCTTGACCAGGACGATATGGGAATGTCCGCCGCTGACCACCATGGCTAAAAAGGGCGGCTTCAATTCCGGATAGGCGAGATAATTCGCCGCCACGTGCGCCCGGATATGATGCACCGGGATGAGGGGCAGATTACGGGCATAGGCGTAGCCCTTGGCGAAATTCAACCCCACCAGCAACGCACCGATCAGTCCGGGCGCGGCGGTCACCGCCACCGCGTCCAGCTCCTCCTCCGTAAGACCGCTCCGGCGGATACATTCCTCCGTCAGCTGAGAGATCTTTTCGATATGATAACGTGAGGCGATCTCCGGCACCACGCCGCCATAGATCTTATGGACGTCGATCTGGGAAAACACCACGTTGGATACGATCTCCCGTCCGTCCCGTACAATGGCGACGGCGGTCTCATCGCATGAGCTTTCAAAGCAAAGAATATTCACGAGTGAACCTCCAAACAATAGACCAGCCCATCCTCTTGGGGCTGTTGATAATAATTCCGGCGGATGCCGATCTGCGAAAACCCGATTTTTTCATAGAGTTTTCGGGCAGGCGTATTGGAGGCGCGCACCTCCAAAAAGAGGGTCTGCCCTCCACCCTGCCGAAACGCCTCGATCATCGCCTCTAAAAGGGCGCTCCCAACGCCGCCGCGGCGGCAGTCGGGCTCTACCCCTACCGTCAGGATATCGCCCTGCTCAAAGCTTTTTTGCAGGCCGCCGCAGCCCAAAAAGCGCGTCCCCTCGTAGGCCACGAAAAAGATACGGCTGGGGTCTTCAAGGGAGGCGGCAAAATCCTCCTCCTTCCAGCACTCGCCGGAAAAGAGACGGCGATCCAATTCCGCCGCCAAGGGAACGTCTGCGGCAGTCATTTTACTTACAGTCATACCAGCTCTCCCCTCGGGCGACCTCCGCCAGCATCGCCACCGAAAGCTCGGCGGCACCCTCCATCTCCCGGCGGAGCAGCTCTGCCGCCCGATCCGCATCCTGATGAGAGGCTTCGATGATCAGTTCATCGTGTACCTGCAAGATCAAATGAGCGTCCAACTTTTCCGCACGGAGGGCGTGATACACCCGAACCATGGCAATTTTAATAATATCGGCGGCGGTTCCCTGGATGGGGGTATTGAGCGCCACCCGTTCCCCAAAGGAACGCTGAATGAAATTGGAGGATCTCAGCTCCGGCAAGTACCGGCGGCGCCCCATGAGGGTGGTGACGTAGCCGTCTTTTCTCGCCTGCTCCACGATCTCCGTCATATACCGCCGGACACCGCTGTATTTCTCCAAATACTGGTCAATATACGCCTTGGCCTCCTTCTTGGTCACCCCGATATCTCCTGCTAAGGAGAAATCCGAGATGCCGTAGACGATGCCGAAGTTCACCGCCTTGGCATGGCGGCGCATCTCCGGCGTCACCATAAAGGCCGGCACGTCGAAGACGGTGGAGGCGGTCACGGTATGGATGTCCTCCCGTTCCCGGAACGCGCGGATCATCGTCTCATCGCCGGCAATATGCGCCAGCACCCGAAGCTCGATCTGGGAATAGTCGGCATCCAAAAGAAGATGCTCCCCATCCTTTGCGATAAACATCCGTCTCAGCTCCCTGCCGAGGGCGTCCCGCACCGGAATATTCTGCAGATTCGGCTCAGAGGAAGAGATCCGCCCGGTCTGGGTAATCGTCTGGTTATAGGTGGTACGGATCCGTCCGTCCGGCTGGATCAGCTTCAAAAGCCCCTCCCCGTAGGTGGAGCGTAATTTAGCATACTTGCGGTACTCCAGGATCTTGGCGACGATAGGCTCGCCCTTCAGCTTTTCCAAAACGTCCGCATTGGTGGAATAACCGGTCTTGGTCTTTTTACCGCCCTTGAGCCCCATCTTCCCAAAAAGGATCTCCCCCAGCTGGCGCGGAGAATTGAGATTAAACGACTCCCCTGCCAGATCAATGATCTCCTTTTCCAGGTCGGCAATACGGTTTGCAAGCTCCTCGGTATAGGCGGCAAGGCGCTCCTTATCCACCGAAAAGCCACGCTCCTCCATATCCGCCAGCACCACCGTCAAGGGGAATTCCACATCATAGAGCAGTTTTTCCTGCCCATTCTCCCGAATCCGCTTCAAAAGTGCCTCGGTCAGCTGCGGCAGAGCCGCCACGCAATCCTCCGGGGTCTCGGCGTTGCGGTCGGTATATTCCTTTAAAAGATGGGGCAGGTCGTATTGATCGCCGGGATCGGCCACGTACGCCGCCACCATGCAATCAAAATAAGGCGTTCCCTCAAAATCCATGCCGTAAAAGGGCTTGGCATCATAGGTATAGATCTTTTCCACCTGAGAAAGCAGGCTTTCTCCGTCCGTAAGACAGAGGATCTTGCCCTCATAGGCGGCGTAAAAGCCGTCGGTCTTGATAAAGTAAAGGCCGTTTTGCTTGAAATAGTCGAGATATTCTGCGGCGGTTCCCTCCAGCCGCTCCGGCTTTTCCATCTTGATGGGCGCGGTGAGCTCAAAGAGATGGATGATGCTCTGCAGCTCCAGCTCCTCTAACTGCTTGATCAGCTCCTCCGCGTTAAATTCCGCCACGCGGAGCGCTTCATCGTCCCGCTCCAGAGGGACCTCCCGGCAGATCTTTGCCAGATCATAGGAAAGATAAGCCGACTCCTTACCGTTCTCCAATTTGGTACGCAGAGCAGGCTTGACCTCCTCCAGATGGGCATAAACTTCATCCAGCGAGCCGTACTGACGGATCAGCTCCAAGGCACCCTTTTCGCCGATGCCCGGCACACCCTTGATATTATCCGAGGTATCGCCCTGGATGGATTTGACGTCGATGAGTTGATGGGGCGCAAGACCGAATTTTTCTTTGATGGCGGCTTCGTCGTAGATCTCCATCTCGCTGGCACCGGCACGGGTGACCGGCATTAAGATCCGCACCCCGGGGTCTGCCAGCTGGAAATCGTCCCGATCGCCGGATACGATATCACATTCATAGCCCCGCTCCCGGCAATACCGGCTGACGGTCCCGATAATATCGTCCGCCTCATAGCCCGGCTTTTCCAGGATGGTCACGTTCATGGCGCGCAAAATTGCCTTCAAGGGCTCCATCTGCACCGCCAGCTCCTCCGGCATTCCCTTGCGCTGCGCCTTATAGTCGGCATACATCTGATGACGGAAGGTCTTTTCCCTTAAGTCAAAGGACACCGCCACCAGATCCGGCTTGGAGAGATTGAAATATTTATGATAAAGCTTTAAAAAACCGTAGATCCCGTTGGTGGGGCGGCCGTCACGCGTTGAAAGGGCGCGGATGGCGTAAAACGCCCGATTCAGGATGGAATTGCCGTCAAAGATCAATAATTTCATGATAATCTATCCCTTTTGTTTTCAAAAATTCCTGCATATCCTTCGGCAAAGGACAGTGAAAATGAAGCGGCTCCCCGCTCACCGGCTGGGTAAAGGAAAGGCTTTCCGAATGAAGCGCCTGCCGGCCTAAAGCCGGGTCTTCCCTGCCGTAGAGAAAATCTCCTGCCACCGGCGCACCGAGATGCGCCATATGCACCCGAATCTGATGGGTGCGCCCGGTCTCCAGGGAAAGACGCACCAGGCTATAGCCTGCCCCCTCCGCCAGCACCTCGTAATGGGTGACGGCACGGTCGCCCTTGGGATCTACCTGCCGCGCCAGCACCGAGCCTTCTTTACGGGCGATGGGGGCATCCACCGTCCCTTTTTTCTCCGGCAAGGTGCCTTCTAAGATGGCAAGATAGGTTCTTTCCACCTTTTTTGCCTTGAGATCCTCCCCCAGCACACCGGCACTATGGGCGTTTTTACCAAGGAGGATGGCGCCGCTGGTATCCTTATCCAGACGATGCACCGGGCGAAAGACAAATTCTTTGCCCCGGCTCTGCATATAGTATGCCACGCCGTTGGCTAAGGTGTTGCCATGGTTCCCCAGAGAGGGGTGAGTCGCTAAATGGGGCGGCTTATCGAGAACCAGCACGTCCTCATCCTCATACACCACCGAAAGAGGCATCTCCACCGGCGGAATATGCTCGTTTCCCACCTGGCTTTCCTTATTGGCGATGCGGACGGTGAGGGCATCCCCTTTTTTGAGTTGCTTTTGCACCGTCACTCGCTTTCTGCCGATGGTGATGCCGTAGGGGTTACGCTTGAGCGCCGCCAGCACCCGGGAAGAATAACCGTGGGCTTTCAGAAAAGAAAGCACCGTCCGACCGGCATCCGCTTCTTCAATTTGGTAAGTGATCTTACGATAATCCATTCAAAATTTCTTCCAATACGTCTCCGATCGCCTTTGCCATGGAGGCAAAGCCATAGTCGGTAGGATGAGCACCATCCACCGTCCCCTCGTCTAAGCAGAGGGCGCAAAGTTCTTTATTGCTGATAAAATAAACGTTCCGATCGCCCCGATTCAAGGCATTTTGATAGGTCGTCTCAATGACGGCACGGGCCTCCTGTTCCGCAGGGGTCAAATAAAGCTTCGGGCGGTTCATCATCACGATGGGCAGATCGGGATTTGCCTCCCGAATCTGCAAAAACATCGGTTCATGGGTGCTTTGAAGCTGCTCCGTCGTTTTAGCATTGTGATCGTAGTCATAGACAAAGACCGACATGGGAAGATTTTTGATATACTCCCCCATCTCCGGCTCGCCCTTGGCGCTGCCGGAAAAGCCGAGGTTTACATAATCTACATTCAGCCGCCGCTCGATCACCGACTGATAGCTTCTGCCCGGTCGGGAGGCGCATCCTCCTTGGGTGATGGAGGAGCCGTAATAGACGATGGGCTTCAGGGGGCGGTAGGGCTTGGGCGACCAAAGCTTCGCATCTTCCGCAAGGCCGATCTCCAGATAGTTAACACCGGTATAGAGAGGAAAATTAATGGTGATCTCCCGTCTTTCGGCGATCCCTAAATTAATGACACTCTCATAGCCGCCCTCCACAGTGAAAGGCGGAATAAAGGTCTTGACGTACCTGCCGTCTGCATAGAGATCAAAGCCGGCAGAGCCGGTCAGCGCAAAATGGGGCATTTTTCCGATCTTATGCAGTTTTACACGAATGGCGATCCGGGCGCTATCGGTGGCAAAGCGTAAGCGTCCGCCGGCAGTATTATCGTGCAGTCTCAGCACGCCTTTACTGACGGTTTCAGCCACCGCCTCCGTCATCCGCCGAAAGCGATCCCCCTCACGAAAAACACCGTAAATCTCAAAGGGCGCCTCTTCCGCACTGCGGAAAGTCAGACCGGTCTTATCGATCTCTCTGTCTACTGCAAAGTTTTTATCTATTTTAGAAATATCGTGCACGGCATACTTCTCCTTTTATTATTAAGTAATATTCTAACATATATTTACTATTTTTACAATAAAATTCTTTTGTTTTCTCCGCCCTCTTTCGGCAAAATCTACACAGAACGGATGGTATACTGAACCCATGGTCATTTACGTCGATATTTTATTCTTCACCAATTTTATGATGGACGCCCTCCTTCTCGCCACCACCGCCCTCATCGCCGGGCGTAATCCGCGCCCCTTGCGAATCCTGGGGGCATCGGCGGTGGGTGCCTTATGCGGCTGTCTCCTTTTCTTTGCCGGGCTGCCGCTGCCGCTGATGATCTTATCTAAAATTCTCCTGCCGGCAGGGCTTTTGCTCCTCGGCTTCCCCTTTGAACGGCTCGCTACCTACGGGCGGACGGCGCTCCTCTATTTCTCGGTGCATCTTCTTTTCGGCGGTGGGATGTTCGCCTTTTACGCCTTCACCGATGCCGGCAGTCATATGCGTTTTTCCGGGGGCTATTACTATATGGATCTCCCCCTCTGGCTGCTTTTGCTATTAGCGTTTGGATTTTACGGACTGGTACGGGGCTTTTTTCATCTTCTGGATCGCCGTCGGGAAAAGAGCTTTATCCATACCCTGACGGTGGACTCACAGCCTCTCCTCGCACTTCTGGACACCGGCAACTCCCTTTACGATCCCATTACCCTCCTGCCGGTGGTCCTCTGCCAATGGGATGCACTTCCTCTGCCGGAGGAGCTGCTCCGCGCGGTGGTGCACCAGGATGCTACCGTCCTGCCGGAGCTGACTGCCCAATTCCCACAATTAAAGCTTCGCCTTTTGCCCTATACCGACGCCACCGGCGCCAGGACGCTGATCTATGCCTACCGCCCCAAAACGCTGGAGGTGGACGGCGTAGAACGAAGGGGGCTGATCGGGCTCACCCTCCAGCCCTTCTCGGAAGATAACCGTTTTCAAGCACTACTACATAGAGATTGGAGTAACCTATGAATATTGTACGCTACTACTTAACCTATCACCCGCTACTCGCAAAATTATTGCGGAAACTCGCCGGAAAGGTACATTACGCCAACGGGTACGTCACCCTGCCGCCACCCCTTAAGCCGGAGGAAGAGCAAGCCTTTATCCGCGCTCTGGACGCCGGGGAGCAGTATGCGGTGCAGAAGCTGATCGAGCATAATCTTCGGCTGGTGGTGTATATCGCCAAACGGTTCGAAAACACCGGCATCGCCACCGACGATCTCATCTCCATCGGCTCCATCGGCTTGATCAAGGCCATCAATACCTTTCGTTCGGATAAGAATATCAAGCTGGCCACCTACGCCTCCCGGTGCATTGAAAATGAGATGTTAATGTTTCTGCGCATGAACCACGTGCAGAAGATCGAGGTCTCTCTGGATGAACCCCTCAATATCGACTGGGACGGCAATGAACTGCTGCTTTCGGATATTCTCGGCACCGATGCGGACAGCGTATCCAAAAACTTAGAGGAGGATATCGAGCGGCAGATCCTCCACACCGCCTTGGAGCGGATCCCCTTGCGGGAGCGGATGATCATGGAGATGCGGTTCGGCCTCGGCGGCTATCGGGAGATGACACAAAAAGAGGTGGCAGACGTTCTGGGGATCTCCCAGTCCTATATCTCCAGATTGGAAAAAAAGATCATCAGCCGGCTCAAAAGAGAGATCGAAAAAAGTTTGTAAAAAACCGAAACAGCCCATTGACAACCGCCAAAAATGGTAGTATAATACATAGGCAATCGGAGGTATAGCACAGCTGGTTAGAGCACTTCGTTCACATCGAAGGGGTCGTAGGTTCGAATCCTACTATCTCCACCAAATAGAAAAGCCACCCAAATGGGTGGCTTTTCTATTTTGCGGAGATAGTCTTAGGAGGTTTGAAGTTTTTTGCATTCATGCAAAAAAGTTCGTTGGGGAAGGCGTCCGTCGATAAAGGGCGGAGTTGGGTGTCTCGGGGCGGGAGGGTTT
>JAZNVY010000299.1:0-10600 GCA_045593105.1 Eubacteriales bacterium | reverse complement strand
GAAACCTTACCGCCCAATTTCTCGATGGCAGCACCTGCTTCGTCGCGGCTCATGCTGTCCAATCCGCCGCTCAACACAAAGGTCAGGCCGGCCAATCGATCAGAAACCTCTTCTTTTTCATAATTCATCTGCAAGCCGACTTGACGAAGTGATTCCACCAAAGTACGGTTTTCTTCTTTGGCAAAATAGGCGACTACGTTTTCCGCCATGGTCGCGCCGAAATCATATAGATCGGCGATCTCATCCGCATCAGCCTGCATGATTGCATCCATCGAACCAAAGTGATCCGCCAAAAGCTTGGCCGCCTTAGAGCCGATATTGCGAATTCCCAAAGCATAAAGCACTCGATCCAAGGACGCATTTTTAGAACGCTCCAGAGCGGCCAGCAGATTATCCGCGGACTTTTCACCAAAGCCCTCCAGAATCGACAATTCTTCTTTATTTAAACGGTAAAGATCATCCGGACGCTCGATCAAGTTATTCTCAAGCAGCTGCTCGATGATGGCAGGACCGAGACCGTCAATATCCATCGCCGCCTTGGAAGCAAAATGCTCCAATTGGCGCTGGATCTTCGCCGGACATTCCTCGTTTCCGCACCGCAATGCAATTCCGCTCTCATCGGGGATCAAGGCACCGCCACACTCCGGGCAGAAATCCGGCATCAAATAAGGCGTACTATCCGCAGGGCGCTTCTCCTTGACCACGCGCACCACCTCCGGGATGATATCGCCTGCCTTTTGAACGATGACGGTATCCCCTACCCGAATGTCCAGGTCGCGAATATAATTCTGATTGTGCAAAGTTGCCCGTGAAACCGTTGTGCCGGCCAATTGCACCGGATCCAACTCTGCATTGGGAGTCAAAACGCCGGTGCGCCCCACCTGGATGGTGATTCCCTTCAAAAGGGTTGGCTTTTGCTCCGGAGGATATTTATAGGCAATGGCCCAGCGCGGAACCTTCACCGTTTCTCCTAAAAGCGCGCGATCCGCAAAGCGATCCACCTTCAAAACCGCGCCGTCGATATCAAAGCCTAATTCATCCCGAATAGCATTGAACCGCTCTACTTCCGCAAAGGCTTCGGTAATATCGGTAAACAAACTGTAGTAAGGACTTACTTTAAAGCCAAGTTTCTTGAGATAGTCCAAGCTGGCCGCATGACCTTCCGGCATCTCTCCGTCCATCTTCTGAATATTAAAAATAAAGATATCCAGCCGACGCTCAGCAGTGATCTTACTGTCCAACTGACGCAGAGAACCTGCCGCCGCATTACGGGGATTGGCAAAGGTCTTTTTTCCGTTTTGCAGGCATTGCTCATTCAACCGCTCAAAGCTTTTACGCGGCATATAGACCTCGCCGCGAACAACGATATTTACCGGTTCATTCAAAACCATCGGAATACTGCCGACCGTCTTAAGATTATCGGTCACGTCCTCACCTACCTGACCATCCCCACGGGTAGCGCCGCGCACAAAAATACCGTTTTCATAAGTCAATGCCACCGAGAGTCCATCAATCTTTAATTCAACCGCGTAGCCGGCATCCGGACAAAGCTTTTTGACGCGCTCATCAAAAGCGATCAATTCATCATAAGAGAATGCATCCTGCAAGCTGAGCAGCGGCACTTCATGGTGAAAAGCCTCGAACCGCTCTGCCACCGCACCGCCCACGCGCTGGGTCGGCGATACCGGAGAACGCAGTTCCGGGAACTCCTCTTCCAACGCCGCAAGCTTGCGCATCAACATATCGTATTCATAGTCCGAGATGGTTGGCACATCCTCCACGTAATAGCGGTATATATGCTCATTGAGCTGCTGGGTCAGCAATTCAATTTCTTTTTTTGCATTTTCCGCAGTCATAAAGTCTCCTCTAATTTACGATCCAGCAGTTCCGTGTTAGCTCGAATCCGTTGGTTTTCATTAATATATTCATAGGGATATTTCATATTGATCACACGCTCGATCCGGCCGTCTTTACCGGATACGATCTTGGAGGATGCGCCTGCGCCGCAAGCAGCGACCGTATGGAGATCCTCCATCATGTAAAGATTATACAACCCAATAGTTTCCGGTCTGCAAAAGCCGATGTTTTCGCCATTGGAAACGGTGTTTTTCTGACGGTACATATAGTAAGGAATATACCCCAGCTCTAAAAGCCGTTTATAAGCACGATCCAGCATTCTTTGCACGTGGTCATTGGAAGGATCAAAATAAGTACCGCTCCCATGAAGCCGAGAAGATCGCTTGATCGCCAAGGTATGGATCGTAATATTATCCGCGCCGGCCTCCAGCACGTCCTCCAAGGAGCGTGCGAAGGACTCCTCGCTCTCCCCGGGCAGACCGGCGATCAAATCGGTGTTTATACTATCAAACTTCAATTGCTTTGTCAAGGAAACGGCGTCAAAATACTGGGCTCTGGTATGCCGGCGCCCTACCGCCTCCAAGATCTCATCATTGGTGGTCTGTGTGTTGATACAAATACGGGTTACACCCATTCTTTTCAACAGCAAAAGTTTTTCCTTGGTGACGGTATCCGGGCGCCCCAATTCGTAGGTAAATTCCGCCAATTCACTATCAAGGCAATCGTGAACCGTCTGCAAAAGACGCTCCATCTGCTCCTCATTCAAAATCCCCGGCGTACCGCCGCCTACATACACGGATTTGATCTTCAGCCGATGCTTATGAAGCACCGCACATTTATCCCGTATTTCTTCCGTAAGTCGATCCAGATACTGCTCGATCAGATGGTTACTTTTTTCCGCCGCCACGCTGATAAAGGAGCAATAGGAGCACCGGGTAGGGCAAAACGGAATAGCAACGTAAAGACTGGCCTCCTTACGGCTATCGGTCTCAACCGTTTCCATCACCTTACAGATCTGATGCAGCAACGGAATCTTCTCCGGCTGCATACAGTATTCCTCCAGAAGATACCGACGGGTCTCTCCATAGCCCTTTTCCTCCAGCAGACGCCGATAGATTCCGGTGGGCTTGATCCCGGTCAAAATCCCCCAGGGAGGGCAGATTCCGGTTACGCGATGAAAAACCTGATAGATGGTGTATTTCACCGCCGCCAATCTTCCCTCTTTATCCTCCGAAAGAACCGGCTTGGCGCATTCAACCTTTTTACCGTCGTACCGAAAGGTCGCCTTGGCATAAAGCCCCTTCTTGGTTTCTACCAATCGAGAGGAAAGCCAGGTATCCCCTTTGGGTCTTTTCAAAAAGACCACCGGCTCGCCCGGAAAGAACAAGAGGGACATCCCGGTTACGTCATATTCAAATTCATGCCCGCTGATCTTGATTTCCATTTCAAATCCTGCAATACATATTATTTTTCATTTCATAAGAAAGGCTCGTCCGTGCGCCGTGACCGGGATAGCAGGTGCGATCCCCCTCCAGCGCAAAGAGCCGCTTTTGAATAGATTGAATCTCCGTCTCAAGATTTCCGAAAGGCGGAAAATCACCGCCCACAGAATCCCGAAATAGAGTATCTCCGGTGAAGAGGATATCCTCCACTCCATAGCACACACAACCTTGCGTATGACCCGGCGTATGAATTACCTCAATGGAAAAACCTGCCGCTTGAATAACGTCGCCATCCTGCACCGCGATGGGCTTCATCGCATAGGTCAAAGGCTTCATATAGATCCGCATGGAAAGATTACATTCCGGCCGCTCGGGATATTCAAGATCATACTGATGAAGATAGATCGGACAGTCGAAATGCTCTGCCACCCGCGACGCACCTTCGATATGATCCGCATGGCCATGGGTCAGCAGAATCGCCTCCACCGTAACACCGTTTTTTTGGGCAGCAAGAATAAGATCTTCTCCACTTCCGCCGCAGTCGATCAAGACGCCTTTACCGGTCTCCTCATTTTCCAAAAGATAATTATTACAGTGCATAGCACCGGTTTCTATACAGGTCAATCTCATTGAAGATCCTCGCTATCAATGATAATGTTGATCGGCCCGTCGTGCAACGCTTCGATCTTCATATCGCCGCCGAAGACGCCACCCTTTACGCGCACCCCGTACTCATCACGAAGCCGGGCAAGGGCATATTGATAAAGCTCCTCCGCCGGTTCGTATTTCATACTCTCAATAAAAGAGGGGCGAAAACCCTTGCGGACATCCCCATAGAGGGTGAAATTCGACACGAAGAGCATCTCTCCGCCCACGTCGGCCAGCGAACAATTCAGTTTGCCGTCCGGATCATCCATGACGCGAAGACCTGCCACCTTTTTCAGAGCCTTTTCGATATTCTCTTTATTATCCTGCTCCGAAAAGCCGCAGAAAACCAAAAGTCCTTTGCCGATTTCGGAAATGACCTCGCCATCTACGCGCAGGCAGGCGTTTTTAACTACTGTACAAATTGCTCTCATGCTACGTTCCTCATTGGTTTGCTCTTTGGATATCGATGACGTCGGGATCCTTACGGATTCGGGACGCAATATAATTAAGGTGATCCAAGCTCTTGACTTCAATACCGATGGTCACCAAGGAGACCCCTACGTCCTCATCCCGAGTGGCGATACTGCGGATATTGACCTTCATATCCGCCAAGATCCGAGTCAGATTTGCCATGACGCCGATGGAATCCTTGACGTGGATCATTAGGGTCGTGGTAAAGCTATTGTGCTCCGTCGTATCCCAGCGCGCCGCAAGCCAACGCTCCGGCTCTGCCTCCATGCCGCTTCGGGCATTGGGACAATCGGTCTTATGAATGGAAACGCCGTAGCCTTTGGTGATAAAACCGCAGATATAATCACCGGGCAAGGGATTACAGCACTTGGCAAATTTAATCAGGCAGTTATCAATGCCCTCTACCACAACGCCGCCGGCGCTGGCCTTCGGCTTGGAGATGGGCACCACCTTAACCGGACGGTTTTCTTTTTCCAATTGCTCGCAATGGGCGCGAATTCTCCGCTCCACCTTAGCCACCGGAATACCGCCATAGCCGATCGCTGCATACAGATCTTCAAGAGAATTGAAGTGCAGTAACGACGATACGGTCTTTAAAATTTCATCTTTATTCTCTTTTGCCAGGCGAATGCCGCTCCGGCGAAGAATCTTTTCCACCTCTTCCGTACCGGCGGCAATATTTTCGTCCCGACGCTCATTTTTGATCCAATGGCGGATCTTATTCTTCGCCACGCTGGTCTTGACGATCTTCAGCCAATCTCTGGAGGGACCGTGCCCTGCCGATGAGGTAGTCAACACCTCGATGATCTCGCCATTCTGAGGCTTATACTCCAGACCGACGATCTTACCGTTGACCTTGGCGCCGACCATCTTATTACCCACCGCACTATGGATCGCATAAGCGAAGTCGATCACCGTAGAACCGGCAGGAAGATTGACCACGTCACCCCGGGGAGTGAAAACGAAGACCTCATCATCAAAAAGATCGATCTTTAGTGCGCTGATGAAATCCTCGGTATCCGAAACGTCCTCCTGGGTCTCCAGAAGATTACGAACCCACTTCAGTTTATCATCAATATCTGCTTTGCCGCCCTGCACACCGTTTTTATATTTCCAGTGCGCGGCGATACCGTATTCCGCGGTATTATGCATATCCCAGGTACGGATCTGTACCTCAAAGGGAATACCTTCTTTGCCGATTACCGTCGTATGCAAGGACTGATACATATTGGGCTTCGGGGTGGAAATATAATCCTTAAAACGCCCGGGAATGGGGTTATAAAGATCGTGGATCACGCCCAAAAGATAATAACAATCGTTTACGGTATTCACGATCAATCGAAAGGCGTATACGTCATAAAGCTCTTCAAAAGTCTTGTTTTGGGTAAAGAGCTTGCGGTAGATACTGAACGTATGCTTCACCCGATAGGTCAGTTCAAAGGGGATCTCATACTCTGCCAGCTTGTCGCAGATATTCTTTTTGGTATTCTCAATGAAATCCTGACCGTGACCCTCGAATTCCCGAAGCTTTTCTTCGATCATTCGACAGCCTTCGGGATCCAGGTAGTTAACGGAGATATCCTCCATCTCCTGCTTGACCTTCTGCATACCAAGGCGATGCGCCAGCGGTGCATAGATCTCCAAGGTCTCCCGCGCGGTCTTTAATTGTTTTTCTCTGGGTCTTGCGCCCAGCGTCCGGACGTTATGAAGACGATCCGCCAATTTGATAAGAATGACACGAATATCCTTCGCCATAGCAAGGAACATCTTCCGAAGGTATTCCACCTGCGCTTCTTCCTTGGTGGTATACGGAATCTGACCCAATTTGGTGACGCCATCCACCAAATTAGCGCATTGCTCGCCAAATTCTTTTTTGATGGCATCAAAGGTCAGATCCGTATCCTCGATGGTGTCGTGCAGAAACGCCGCCACAATAGAGTCGGTATCCAGCCCAAACTCAAAGACCAGCTTTGCCACCTCGATGGGATGGCAGACATAGGGCTCACCGGAGGAGCGCATCTGCCCTTCATGACTGCTTTTGGCGCGCAGGTAGGCGCGTTCGATCTTTGCCACATCGAACTTTTTATCATCCAGCAATGCGAGAAGCTCAGAAAACTTTTGTTCTTCTATACACACGCTGCCACACCTACCCTTCCTTTGATCTCCCTCAAAAGCTCAGAATCTTCAAGGCAGACCTTTTTTTCGCCATGGATCGTAAGATTATGGAAAACATGGCCGTCCGCTGTATAGTCCAGCACGCCCAATTCTCCAAGAATTTTTAAAGAATAATATAATGCACCTACCGAAATCACAGAATGCTGCTCTTTCAAGATCCGATCAAACAATGCATAAAAATCAAAAGACATCGGTTTATTCAGCACTTGTTTTTGAAGATAACGATAAAGCAACGCCGCATCCTCACGGGTCGGAATATCCTCCGGGCGCAACGCCTCAGTTTCAATTCGGCGCAACTCTTCCGCAGTCTTTTTGGAACGTTTCTCCGCATATCGCAGATCCTTGATGGAAAGTTGCACACTCTGCCGGCCGTTATAAGTATTAATATCCGCCTCAAAAACCAAGTCCAGATACTCGCCGGGGCGGTAACAGAATGACGAAGGCGGCATATTAAAATAAAAGGCTGTTACACGGAAATATCCGCATTGAAAGACCAGGCGCATATGGTTCCCGTTCGCCGTTGCCGCCGCATCCTGCAGATAAACGTTTCTCATACAGAAGACCGGCGTTTCGTTGCCGCGACCAAAGGGCGCCAGCCGACCCAGATCCTTCACCTGATCCAAGGTCAGATCCCCTTCCTCAAGGATACAATCGACCTCAATGCTTTCGTCGAACACATCCCTTTCCAAAAAGCGATCCACTTCACGGCAGAATGCATCACGAAACTCTTCCAGTCGATCGGTAGCCACTAATACGCCGGCAGCAAAGGCATGTCCGCCAAATTTCTCCACCCGATCGGAAAGTCGTTCCAAGGCCTCAAACAAATTAAAGGGACGAACGCTGCGGCCGGAGCCTTTTGCATATCCCTCGTTGATTGAAAAGAGAATGCAAGGCTTTCCGTAGCGATCCTTCAGACGGGATGCCACAATTCCCACCACGCCGTTGTGCCAATCCTCACCCCAAAGGACGATTGCATTCCGTTCTTTTTGACGGGGATCCTTTTCCAGCATTTCTACCGCCTCTTCTAAGATGCGGTTTTCAATTTCCTGGCGGTGGTTATTTTCCTTGCAAAGCTCACTTACCAGCCGCTCTGCATCCTCCTTACTGCGCGTGGTCAGCAATTGCACGCCGGTGCAGGCATCCCCCATCCGTCCGGCAGCATTGATCCGCGGTGCGATGGCAAACCCCACCGTCGAGGTATCAATAGGACGATCACCGACACAGCGGTCAATTATGGCACGCAATCCCGGGCAATTCGTTGTTTTCAGTTTTTCAAGACCCTGCCGGACAATATAACGGTTCTCTCCCAGCATCGGCATAATATCCGCAACGGTACCGACAGCCGCAAAAGTAGCATAACGCTCCGCTACGTCACCTCGCCCATAGCGCCGATCCAGCGCACAAGCCAATTTATAAACCACGCCTACGCCGGCCAGATCCTTAAAAGGATAGCCGCTCTCCGCATGCTTGGGATTGATAATAAGCGTATTCGGCAACACGGCCTGACATTCATGATGGTCGGTGATGATCACGTCCAAACCCAGCGTCTTGGCAAATTCCACTTCTTGGACAGCGGTAATTCCGGTATCGACCGTAATGATCAAGGTCGTCCCGTTATCTGCGATCTTTTGCACCGCTTGGGCATTGACGCCGTAGCCTTCCGTAAAGCGGCTGGGAATATAATAATCCACCCTACCGCCCATTTCGCGCAGCACCTCCACCAAAAGACCGGTGGCGGTAATGCCATCGACGTCATAGTCGCCATAGACCGTGATCTTTTCCCCACCGCGTAACGCAACGCCGATCCTTTGAACTACCGCCTCCATATTCCTAAACATGAACGGATCCGAAAGAACGGCGGAATCGGTATGCAGAAACGCACGTGCTTTCTCCACCGTATCAATTCCGCGGTTGATCAAAACACGGGCAAAATAATGGGTACAATGCAGAGCGCGGCACAATGCGCTTACGATTGCTTCGTCTTGCTCTTTAATCTTCCAATTTCGCACAATACCGCCTCCTTAAATAAAAATAATAATTATTATATCACTATATTTTAGATTTATCAATAATTATGTATAAAAAAAGTGCATTTCTGTAAATTTGCAGAAATGCACTTTTTTGATCAGCACCCGGAGATCAGCAGTAATTGTTTTCCATCCAAGACGTCTCTCTCCAAGTCATTGACGCTCTTGATCACAGCCACAGAAGTCGCATACTTCCGCGCAATATCCCAAAGACGCTCCCCTTTTTCGCCATAATAAATGACCACAGGCTTTTGCGTCATCTGCTCCAGCGGATGCTCTACGTCCAGTTCTACGCCGGAGATCACCTCAACGGTTTCTTTGGAGAACACCGTGATGGTACAGGCAATTTCGGTCTTAAGTTCGATACTTTCGCCGTTCATTGACCAGTCCATGCCAAGGACGCAAGGCCGCACCTCACAACGCATTCGGCCACTCAGACGTTGCAGGTCTTTTTTGAGTGTAAAGGGTAAAACCTTGTCAACTCCGCGATAGTTTTCACCCTCCCGGATAAACATAGAAACATCTAAAACGCCTTCAATAGAGAGTGTTTTATCCTGGCCGGTGATCTTTTGGATCACCGGCGTTCCCAAAGCCTGGATTACCTCAACCTCTCCGCTGTCCGCAGGAATTTCATGGCGCACCGTTTCATTGATCTCCCCTTGCTCGGTCATTTCCTCCATGGTTAATGGAGTTCTTTGAAGCTGGATCGGATACCGATTAGAATAGGCGTCCATCAAAAGGCGATGCGCCCGATTATCATAAAGTTCCCCTTCGGTCATCAAGGTGGCGGTTATGGAGATCAAGCGGTTTTTACCGCTCTCATCCGTCTCTACGTCTGTTCGTAAATTCTGAATAGAAGAGATCGCTTCCATTCGTCCAGTTTCATCCATATGCTGCAATTCCAGCACCTGGCTGAACGGAATGGCGGTTGAGGTACTTTCCACCTTTGAGGGATCTGATTCAGGTGTAAAGAGGACAAAGAGGTCCGCTACCCCCTTTACGATCGCTTTTCCGGGCAAGAGTTTAATATCTTTAATACAGACCGATCCATCCGTCTTTAAGATATCTTGAATTTCGGTATGTACCTCAATCTCACCCTGCACTTTGGTAGTATCGGCCGTATGCTCCAACACCGTATATACCGTTGCAGGAGCAAACAATGCCTCTGCCTCATTACAGTCCATTTCCTCGATGGTATCGGTCATCTCCTGCCCCTTTACCTTCAATGCCACTGAAACGGTGGCTTTCACGCTGATTTTACGAGAATTCAGCAAACGGCAGGAGGTACCGGCAACACGTACGATCGACTGTACCCAAGGGTCGTTCCCCAGATCCTTCAGCGGAAAGCTTTCGCTGAAAGAAACCGTCTCACTGAGCGATTTAATACCGCCCTCCTCTTCCCCTTGGTAAATGACGGTAAAACGGCAAACCCCTTCTAAATTCAAGCGGTCGCCTTCAATCTCCTTCTTGATCAACGCCGGGACGGCATTGCACTGGATGATCTTTTCGGCGGCCGGGAAGTAATCCGGAATCAGAAGGTCACTCTCACATTTTTCCTCAATAAAGTTTTCATACAGCGTTTTGGTCGCTGCCACCATCGTTTGTTGCTGATTACATTCCATGGGCCACGGCTCCTTTGTTTTTTTATTATTACCTATGAGAAAAAGCCGTGTTTTAGAACCGATCAGTCCACATTATGGATTTTAAATACGCGTTTCAGAATGCCCCGTATGAATTTCGGAGGCTTGACAATTACAACCTGCATAACCTTCCCTCCTTATGTAAATTTTGCAATCACGATCCCCATAATCAATACCAGGACACAGCTGATTGCAATGATCAGAATATCCGGGAGAAAAATCTGGATCAAAATTCCCAGTGCCACAGCCGCCGCAAAGCAGGCGATCGTTTTAAAAAGATGATTCTTTTTCAAGCCGTCACCCCTCTCCCAATATACTCTCGCCCTATTCTATGCGAAAT
>JAZNVY010000298.1:0-3988 GCA_045593105.1 Eubacteriales bacterium | reverse complement strand
GAGCCGTGCTGCATTACCGGTCCGAGAGGCGCGACCGGTGCAACCGGCCCCCAGGGCGTTCAAGGAATTCAGGGCGTTGAAGGACCTCAGGGCATCCCCGGCGTAACCGGTGCTACCGGCGCAACGGGCGTTACGGGTGCTACTGGCGCAACAGGTGCTACTGGCGCTACGGGTGAAGCTGGTGCTGTAGGCGCAACGGGTGCCACTGGCGCAACGGGTGCTACGGGTGAGGCCGGTGCTGTGGGCGCTACGGGTGCTACTGGTGCTACCGGCGCAACGGGTGCAACTGGTGCTACTGGCGCTACGGGTGCTACTGGTGCTACGGGCGCAACCGGTCCGGCATTGGTGATCAGTTTCCTGACGGCGGTTGACACCACCGCACAAACCAGTACCGCCGGAGGGGCGATCACCTTTAGCACAACTCCGGTGATTATCGGCACCGATCTTTCTCATGCAGATGGATCGGCTGATTTTACCGTCAATGAAGACGGCATCTATTTGGTGAATTTCAGCAGTTTGGTTTCGCCAACTGACGGAACAACCGTTCCAAGCACGCTAAACATTCGGCTTTTGCAGAACGGTGCGGAGGTTGCCGGGAGTACTGCTACCCACGTTTTCCAGAGCGTTGATGAGCAAAATAATATGAATTTCAGCATTCCTGTCCTGGTAAGCGGTGCGCCTGCTACCTTGAACGTGAGCACGGATGCTGCAGGCTTTGATCTTGCAAACAGTACCTTGAGCATCATCCGATTGGGCAACACCTCCACGACCTGATATTTCAGGGCGTGATAAAATAAAGTCTGCCCATCGCCAAAAGCGATGGGCAGACAGATCATCAGAGGGAGAGTTATGGCAACGATCAGTCTTTGCATGATCGACAAAAATGAAGAGGACGTCTTGGCGCGTTGCCTTCGTTCTGCGGCACCAGCGGTGGATGAGATCATCATCGTAGATACCGGCAGTACCGATCGAACAAAGGAAATTGCCCGGCAGTTTACAGACCGTCTTTATGATTTTACCTGGGAGGATGATTTTTCTGCTGCACGTAATTTCGCTTTTTCCAAGGCGACCATGGATTATTGTTTTTGGCTGGATGCCGACGACGTCCTGGATGAGGAAAACTGCCGCGCTTTGCAGGCGTTAAAGCAGGGAATTTGCTGTGACGTGGTGATGATGCAATACCGCGTGGGCTCCATCACCTTTTATCGGGAGCGGCTTCTGCGGCGGTCTGCCGGATGGCAATGGGAGGGGGCTGTCCATGAGGCGATCACGCCGCGGGGCAAGATCCAATATAGTCCCATTACGGTCACCCATTGCAAAGAGAAGGTTCATGATCCGCGGCGCAACCTTCGGATCTATGAAAAGCTTCTTGCCGAAGGCGGAAAATGGACCCCGAGAGATACCTTTTATTACGCAAGGGAACTGACCTACCATGGTCGCGAACATGAGGCGATCGCGCAATTTGAGACCTTTCTTCAGGAGGAGGGCGGATGGCTGGAAAATCAACTGGAGGCCTGCCGTCTGCTTGCAGGATGCTATCGCAGTATAGGGCAAGAGGAGAAGGCTTTGGCGGCGCTTTTTTGGGGCTTTTCCCTCGACCGTCCCAGGGCAGAGCTTTGCTGCGATATTGGGGATCTCTTTTTGGAAAAAGAGCGATATTCGCTTGCTGTTTATTGGTATGAGATGGCACTTTCCTGCCCGCGCAGGGACTTGGGCGGATTTGTCACGCCGGATCGCTACGGTATCTATCCGGCACTTCAGCTTTGCCTTTGCCATGATCGGATGGGGGAGGAGCGGCAGGCGATCCTTTGGAACGAGCGTGCTGCGGTTTTTGATCCCACACATCCGTCGGTGGCGTTTAACCGAAAATATTTTGCAGAAAAAAATGCCCATAGCGCAGCATCCTCATGAGATGCCGTGCTATGGGCAGCGTTGCTTTATTTATTCTTCTTCGGTTTCCGCGACGTCTTCTTCCTCAGTAAAGTCGGTCTCGAATGCCAGGTTTGCAGGAGCAATGGCCGCTTTTTTCTTTGCAATGTGCTTCAGGACTAAAATGGTGGCGGTAACGGCTGCCGCAACACTCAAAAGTACAGATACTAAAATGATGATTTGGTTTTTCTTCATGATCCCATAAACCCCTTTCATATCAATGATAATATTTTAACACAGATTTTGCCGAAAATCAATCGTTTTTCGGTTCTTTAAATATTAAGAATTGGAACAACAGGAAATAGAGAATTTCCAAAAGCGCCTTGATGATATAGGCGATGAGAGCGCCGCCGCCCAATAGGCGCTCCAGCAGAATGATCAGCTGGTAAAAAAGCCAGGTCGATACCATGACCGCCATGACCGCTATCATCATCTGACGGGCGGTATAGAAAAATCCGGTCCCTTGCTCTTGATATGCCCAATACTTTAAAATATAGAATAGGAGAATAAACCGAATTGCTTGAGGAAGGAGCAGAGCACTGCCCTGCAGAGGGACAAACCGCTCCAAAACAAACTGGATCAGCGCGGTACCTAATGCGGCGGTCACATAGCGAATGACTTCCCCTTTATGGGCGATGAGATAATCGTAGAAACGATCCGCATACTGATGCGGCTGGCGCTTTTTAATGGGCTTTGGCATGGAATTTCCCTCCTTTTCTTATATTCTAACATAAATATGGACAGATGAAAAGGGCTACATTAAAAAAATGCAGCCCTTCTCACCAAACAAAAGAGAAATATGAAAAGTGCGCAGACAGATCTGCTACGATTATTATTATAACGGGAAAATATGAAAAGTGTGTGAACATAAAATTAAAAAGCAGGAAAGAAAGTATGAATTGACTTTTTATTTAAAAAAGAGTATACTAACAATAATATTGCATAAAGGAAGTGTATCAAAAATGGGTTGTACGCATGATTGCGAGAGCTGCTCTTCCGCTTGCTCCGGAAATGGGCAGCCTGAAAGCTTGATGGAAAAGCCCCATGAGCTGAGCAACGTGAAAAAGATCATCGGCGTTGTGTCCGGAAAAGGCGGCGTCGGTAAGAGCATGGTCACCTCTCTTGCGGCGGTGGCAATGCAGAGAAGAGGATACCAGACTGCTATTCTGGATGCGGATATTACCGGTCCCTCCATCCCCAAGGCATTTGGTCTTAAGAGCAAGGCGCAGTCCGATGGGAATGCCCTTTATCCGGTCTGCTCCAAGATGGGGACGCAGATCATGTCGGTCAATTTGCTGCTGGAGGAGGACGATTCTCCGGTGGTTTGGCGTGGTCCGGTCATTGCCGGCGCAGTTAAGCAGTTCTGGACGGACGTGGTCTGGAACGACGTGGACTATATGTTTGTGGATATGCCGCCGGGCACCGGCGACGTTCCTCTGACGGTCTTCCAGTCCCTGCCGGTGGACGGCATCATCGTCGTCACCTCTCCCCAGGATCTGGTTTCCATGATCGTCACCAAGGCGGTCAAGATGGCGGAGATGATGAATATTCCTATCCTCGGTATCGTGGAGAACTACAGCTATCTCCGTTGCCCCGATTGCGGTAAGGAGATCAGCGTGTTCGGCGAAAGCCACGTGGAGGAGATCGCCGAGAAGCACGGACTTAAGGTTTTGGCAAAGCTGCCCATCGATCCGGAGCTGGCATCCCTTTGCGATAAGGGGATGATCGAGCTTTACGAGGGCGAATATGCAGAGCCTATTGCCGATCAGCTGGACGCACAGTAAAGTTATAAAAAATGCTCGCTTTCGCGATCATTTTTTGTTTTTCTGCGTAAACTATCCGGGAGGTGATAGAATGAAGATACCTTCTGATTTAATGATTGAACAGTTAGAAATGGCGCAAATGAAGCTTCCTGAGGGCGTTCGGCATGAGGTGCGTGAGCTGGAGCATTGCACCCTCAGCGAGGTGACGGTGGAGAATGCCAAGGGTGCCGCCTATCTCGGCCGGGAGGAGGGGCGCTATATTACGGTGGAGACGGAGAAGACCTATGAGATCGGGG
>JAZNVY010000297.1:0-5557 GCA_045593105.1 Eubacteriales bacterium | reverse complement strand
GAAAACCTGGCCATTTTAGGTGCCACCGGCTCCGGTAAATCCTCGCTGATGCACCTGATCACCCGGTTCTACGATACCACCGAGGGCACCATCACCATCGGCGGCGCCCCCATTCGGGACTTTGATCTGACCGCCCTGCGCGAGCGGATTGCCGTGGTGCTCCAAAAGAGTGAGCTATTCAGCGGCACGGTAGCGGATAACATCCGTTGGGGCAATCCCGACGCCACCGAGGAGGAGATCCGTCGCGCCGCCACCATCGCCCAGGCGGCAGAGTTTATCGATAAAATGCCGGAAGGCTATGAAACCGTCATCGCCGAAAAGGGCGCGTCCCTTTCCGGCGGGCAAAAGCAACGCCTTTCCATCGCCCGTGCGCTGGTACGCAAGCCGGAGCTTTTGATCTTCGACGATAGCACCTCCGCCCTGGATCTTGCCACCGAAAGCAAGCTACGGCAAGCCATTCGGGAGGAATTGCAGGGCACCACCCTCATCACCGTGGCGCAGCGCATCGCCAGCGTCAAGGACTGCGACCGCATCGCGGTCTTAGAGGACGGCACCCTCGCAGCCATCGGCACCCATGAAGAACTCTTAAAAACCAGTACGGTCTACCAAGAGATTTACCGCTCCCAGATGAAGGAAGGAGGGATCATTGATGGCTGAGCAAAGACCCAATCCCCCGATGCATCCCATGCGTCCCGGCGGCGGTCGTCGCGGACCGCTGATGGAAGTGGAAAAGCCCAAGGATATGAAGGGCACTCTCAAGCGGCTGATCGGCTATATCGGCCGTAACCGCAAGACCTTTTTCCTCCTTCTGACCGTTACCCTTCTGATCACCGGCACCAATCTTTTGGCGCCCTCCCTCCAGCAAAGAGCCATCGACGCCGTAGAAGATTGCCTGCCGATACAGTTGACGATGATGCTGGGCTTTATGGTGCTTTCCTATCTGCTGAACAGCGCCTTCACCTACCTGCAAGGAATTTTCTCCGCCAAACTGGCGCAAGGAACGGTCCGCACCATGCGCAAAGACCTCTTTGCCCACCTGGTACGCCTGCCTATCAGCTATACCGACCGCCATAACCACGGCGATATTATGAGCCGGATGACCAACGATGTGGAAAATATTTCCAATACCGTCTCCAGCTCCATTGCTTCGCTCTGCTCCAGCGTATTGATGGTAAGCGGATGCTTTATCATCATGATCTGCTACTCTCCGCTTTTGGCGCTGGTCAGCACCCTCACCATCGGACTGACCCTTTTGGCATCCACCTTTATCACCAAATTTATGCGTAAATTCTTCGTCCGCCAGCAACGGATATTGGGTGCCGTCAACGGCCAGGTAGAGGAGATGGTCTCCGGCTACCGCACCGTCGTCGCCTATAACCGCCAAAACCGCGCCATCGAGGATTTTAACGCCACCAGCGACCGGCTGAAAAAGACCGCCATCTACGCCAATATCTTCGGCGGCTTCATGGGTCCGGTGATGAACTTCATCTCCAACGTAGGCTTTCTGCTCATCGCCCTGGTGGGCGGCTGGCTGGCCAGCCTTTCCCCGGAGCACGTCCTGCATATCTCAGTAGGTACCATCCAAGCCTTTATCCTGTATTCCAAGCAATTTTCACGCCCCATCAACGAGATCGCCAACCAGTACGCCGCCATCCAGACGGCAATTGCCGGCGCAGAGCGGATCTTTGACGTCATGGATAGCGAAACGGAGGATGCCGGCGGCACCGCCCCCTATGATCCGGATTCCGTCAAGGGTGCGTTGTCTTTTCAGGACGTTCATTTTTCCTACGTCCCCGAAAAACCGGTATTGCAGGGCTTTGATCTGGAGGTAGGTGCCGGACAGAAGGTTGCCATCGTCGGTGCCACCGGCTCCGGTAAAACCACCGTCGTCAACCTGCTGACCCGATTTTACGATATTGATAGCGGTAATATCACCGTAGACGGCACCCCGCTTACTGAAATCCCCCGCGCCGCGCTCCGTAAGAGCCTGGCTATCGTTCTGCAGGATACCGTCCTCTTCTCCGATACCATTGCCCGAAATATCGCCTATAGCCGTCCGGACGCGACCATGGAGGAGATCATTGCGGCGGCAGAATCTGCCGGCGCCGACCGGTTCATCCGCCGGCTGGAAAATGGCTACGACACCATCCTCACCGAAGGGGGCGGCAACCTTTCCCAAGGCCAGCGTCAGCTTTTGAATATTGCCCGTGCAGTACTGGCAGATCCCAGTATCCTCATTCTGGACGAAGCCACCTCCTCTGTGGATACCCGAACGGAGATGCATATCCAATCCGCCATGCTGAAGCTGATGGAAAACCGCACAAGCCTGATCATTGCCCATCGCCTTTCGACGATCCGGGATGCGGACAAGATCATCGTCATCGACGGAGGACGTGTAGTCGAGGAAGGCAACCACGATACCCTGCTCGCCAAAAAGGGCACCTATTTCAATCTCTATCAATCCCAGTTCGCAGGGATTCAAACCTAAGAAAACCGCCCGATGGGCGGTTTTCTTTATTTTAACCATTGACGAATGATACTTATTCTTGTAAAATAATAGTATCTTTTTTTACGGAGGCAAGACCCATGCTCTATCAAAGCACACGCAATAAAAATCTCACCGCCACCGGTCCGGAGGCTATTCTCCGCGGTATTGCGCCGGACGGCGGACTTTATATGATCCCGGATTTTTCCGCGATCAACTTAGATTGGAAATCCCTCTTAACGCTGGATACCATCCCCATGGCGGCGAAGATCCTGCAG
This sequence comes from Eubacteriales bacterium, assembly GCA_045593105.1. GTDB lineage: Bacteria > Bacillota > Clostridia > Oscillospirales > QAKW01 > QAKW01. Next base: position 2,794 of record JAZNVY010000297.1, on the reverse strand, counting down.
GCGCTCCTGCCGGACTTTTCTCCCGAGGAGATGGAAGAGCTTTCCAAAAAAGCCTATTGCGGCAAGTTTGAGTCGGACGATCTGACCCCCTTAGCCCAGGTGGGCGACCGCTATGTGCTGGAATTATTCCGCGGTCCGACCAGCGCCTTTAAGGACGTTGCGCTTTCCATGCTTCCTCAGCTGATGACCGCCTCCCGTGCCAAGACCGGCATGAAGGAGGAGATCGTCATCCTCACCGCCACCAGCGGCGACACCGGAAAGGCCGCTTTGGAAGGCTTTCACGACGTAGACGGCATCCGCATCATCGTCTTCTTCCCCAATAACGGCGTCAGCGCCGTCCAGAAAGCCCAGATGGTGACCCAGACCGGCAATAACGTGACCGTCGCCGCCATTAACGGGAACTTCGACGACGCCCAGACCGGCGTTAAGAAGACCTTTGCCGCGGCCGGCGAAGCAGATCTGGAGGGCGTGGAGCTTTCCTCCGCCAACTCCATCAATATCGGCCGCCTGGCACCGCAGGTAGTATACTACTTTAAGGCCTATGCCGATCTTGTCCGCGAGGAAAAGATCCAGATCGGCGATCCGGTGACCTTCGTCGTTCCCACCGGCAATTTCGGAGATATCCTGGCCGGCTATTTTGCCAAAAAGCTGGGTCTTCCGGTGCAAAAGCTGATCTGCGCCTCCAATGAGAATAAGGTGCTGACCGACTTCTTTGAAAAAGGCCTGTACGACCGCCAGCGCCCCTTCTATAAGACCACTTCCCCCTCCATGGATATCCTGGTCTCCAGCAACCTGGAGCGCCTGCTCTTTATAATGAGCGACTGCGATAGTGAATTGGTCGCCTCCCTCATGAAGGATCTCAATGAAAAAGGCTCGTATGAAATTCCGACCGCCATGCGCGAGAAGATCGACGCCGAATTCGGCGCCGGATATTGCGGCGACGAAAAGACCGCCGAGACCATCCGCACCGTATGGGAGAAATACGGATATTTGATGGATACCCATACCGCCGTTGCCTGGGCAGTCAGCGAGGATTATCAAAAATCCGATCCGAAAGAACCGGTGATCGTCCTCTCCACCGCCTCCCCCTTCAAGTTCCCCCACGCCGTTCTGGAAGCTTTGGGCGAGCAACCGTCCGCCGATGAATTCGACTGCCTGACCCAGCTTTCCGAGGTCAGCCGTCTTCCTATCCCCAAGAACCTTTCCGGGCTGAAGGACGCGAAGGTACTGCATGAGACGGTCATCGAAAAGGATGATCTGGTGCAATTCGCTCTGCGTACCGCAGCTAAAAAATAATATCGTAACTGCCACCGGGTAGTAAAAAATGCAATCAGCATTCGCCGCGCATCGTTAGGTCTTAGAAGATGCGTCAGCGAATGCTGATTTTTTTGGAGATGTGTATGTTTAAAAATTATTTCACAAAATTAGAATGGTCCCTTTGGAGTATATCCGTCACCGCCATCCTCCTCTCGTTTCTTCTCTTTGACCGCAGCAACTATCTGACGCTTTGCGCCTCGCTCTTAGGGGTCACCTCCCTAATTTTCAATGCCAAAGGCAATCCCATCGGACAACTGCTGATGGTCATTTTCAGCCTGCTCTACGGCATTATTTCCTTTGGCTTTTCCTATTATGGTGAAATGATCACCTATCTCGGCATGACTATGCCCATGGCGATCATCGCGCTGATTGCCTGGCTCCGTAACCCCTATGACGGCAACCGTGCGGAAGTCCGCGTCAATACCATCCACCGCCGAGAGGTATTTTGGATGCTGCTCGCCACCGCTGCCGTTACCGCCCTTTTCTATTTTATACTAAAGGCATTTCATACCGCAAACCTTCTGCCCAGCACCCTCTCGGTCACCACCAGTTTTTTAGCGGTTTATCTCACCTTTCGGCGCAGCCCTTATTTTGCGCTGTGCTATGCGGCAAACGACCTGGTATTGATCCTGCTTTGGCTCCTGGCAAGCCTGCATGATATTCGTTACCTTTCGGTTGTGGTATGCTTCCTTGCATTTTTAGTCAACGACCTATACGGCTATCTCAATTGGCAAAAAATGCAAAAAAGGCAAGAAAAAAGCGGCATATAACTCCGCCTTATAAAGAAACGACGAGAAAGAGTAGCATCTCCTTCTCGTCATTATATTGCAAAATTATTACCGACCTTTTATTTTTTCATTTTCTGCGGTCGGGGACTTTTTTATTCTTCAAAGTCGCTGAATTCATCGTCGTCCATCTGATCCATCAAGATCCGAACGACCTCCCCGTCCTGCATAAAGGACAGCTCCATCCGATTATTGCCCATTCGCTCGTAGCGGTAGACGTAGATCTTTCCCTCTTCATCGGTAAGGGTAAAGGCATCCTGATCGACCATGAAGGTGCCGGAAACCACCGTAGTACCATTGGAGAGCAAGAACATTTTATCCTCGGAATTGAAGGTAATGGCAAGGCTGGAGCCCTCCCAGGAACCGTCCATCCAGGTGTTGCGGAGGTAATGGGAGACCATCCCCCAGATCACCAGCCCGACCACCATCAAAGATCCTAAGGTCCAGGCCACCGGCCGCACCCACTTGGGGATATTTCTTTTTTTCTTAGGACGCCCATAATAGCAGCGTGGGCAGATCCGCTCTTTGTTTTCGTATTCAGTACCGCAACGTTGACAAATCATACCATTCTCCAAAAAACAACCGCCCTTTCGGGCGGTTGCATCAAGTGTATTCTTGTTACCCTATTTTTTACTCACCCAGGTTTGCAAAGAGATCCAGGAAATTCAATTCTTCTTCCTGCTCTCCTTCCT
>JAZNVY010000296.1:0-6373 GCA_045593105.1 Eubacteriales bacterium | reverse complement strand
AAGGTGAAAAGGGTGAGACCGGTGCAACCGGTGCTCAAGGTCCTCAGGGTGAAAAGGGCGAGACCGGTGCAACCGGTGCCCAGGGTCCTCAGGGTGAAAAGGGCGAAACCGGTGCAACAGGCGCCCAGGGTCCTCAGGGCGAAAAGGGTGAAACCGGTGCAACCGGTGCTCAAGGACCCCAGGGTGAAAAGGGTGAGACCGGTGCAACCGGTGCTCAAGGACCCCAGGGCGAAAAAGGAGATGACGGCGAAGACGCCATTGCTCCTCAGGTTCGTATCAACGGAACGACCAATCTTTGGGAGATCTCCGTGGACGGCGGTTTGAACTGGGTTTCCACCACCGTTTCCGCTACCGGACCGCAAGGGGAACAGGGTCCCCAGGGCGAGCAGGGTCCCCAAGGTGAGCAAGGTCCCCAGGGCGAACAGGGTCCCCAAGGTGAGCAGGGTATCCAGGGCGAGCAGGGTATCCAGGGCGAGCAGGGTCCCCAAGGTGAGCAGGGTATCCAGGGCGAGCAGGGTCCTCAGGGTGAGCAGGGTATTCAAGGCGAGCAGGGTCCCCAAGGTGAGCAGGGTCCTCAGGGTGAGCAGGGTATTCAAGGCGAGCAGGGTATCCAAGGCGAACAGGGTATCCAGGGTGAAGCCGGCAAAGACGGAAACGGCATCACCGGCATTACCGTTAACGAAAACAATTATTTAGTCATCACCATGAAAGAGGGCGAGCCTATCGTCATCGAGCAATCCATCGTGGGTGCACAAGGCGAAAAGGGCGACCCCGGTGAAAAGGGCGAACAGGGTGAACCCGGCGCCACAGGCGCTCCCGGTGCCACCGGTGCGCAGGGTGCCAGCATCCAATCGGTACGCTTGACCACCGACTATATGCTCATTATCACGCTGGATAACGGTACTGCGCTGGAACCTATTGGCCCCATCCGCGGAGCACAAGGTGTGCAAGGCATTCAAGGCGAGCAGGGTATCCAGGGTGAGCAGGGTATCCAAGGTGAGCAGGGTATCCAAGGTGAAACCGGTGCGCAGGGCGAAGCCGGTCTGACTCCTTATCTTTCCATGGATACCGAAGGCAACCTCTACGTAAAATACGGCGAAGACGGTACCCAAAGCTTGCTCGCTAACATCAAAGGTCCCAAGGGCGACCCCGGTGAACAGGGGCCCCAAGGCGAGCAGGGTATCCAGGGAGAGCGGGGTCCCCAGGGTATTCAGGGCGAGCAGGGTATCCAGGGTGAACAAGGTATCCAGGGTGAACAAGGTATTCAAGGTGAAACCGGCGCCACCGGCGCAACGGGTGCCACCGGCCCCCAAGGCCCACAGGGCGAACCCGGCAAAGACGGCAGAGGAATTTTAGAAACTAAGATCGAGGGCACCAATTGGGTCATCTATTACACAGACGGAACCACGGAAACACATGATTTGAGTGGGTTGTCTGGCGGAACTTCATCACAAAAAGAAATTTTGATATTTAGTGAATTATCTGATGGAACCTACGGTGTAAAAGCAGGCAAAGATGCGTCAGATGAAGCCACAATCGAAATTCCTTCAACATATAACGACGTTAAAGTGACTCAAATATTGACTGAAGGCTTTAAGAATTTGACCACTCTTCAGTCTCTCGTCATTTCAGAAAACATCACCACGATCAATAACAACGCTTTTTACGGTTGTATCGGTTTATCTAATGTTTCCTTGCCGGAAACATTAGAGACCATAAGTGAATATTCATTTTACGGCTGTTCTAATTTGCAATCATTAACCATACCTTCAAAAGTAACTTTTATCGGTAAATATGCATTTTATAAAACCTCATTAACAGATCTTGTTATGTCAGACTATTCTTTATGGATTACCGAACCAAAAAAATATTACATTAGTCAGTCTAAATTCTCAGAAACAGCAAATTTGAGCACTATAACGCATTATTCCACAACAACAGACTTCAAATTTAGGTATTTTAGCGACCAATGGAACCGTAATTACTACGGTTATTACACGTTGAATAGTTCTTCAAAAGCAGCGGCCGCTTTGACAAAACTGATAACTGGTAGTTTTGCAGAAGAACTATCTACTAAGTATTATGCATGCGAAGCGTACAAATACGATTGGTACATTTCCAATTAAGACATAGGGTGATATAGTTGACTTATTAGTAGGCCACACATTCAAAGAATGTTTCTATGTTTGACTTATTGGACACATATTGACACACTTGTGAGCACTCATCATAATAATTAAAAGGGGAAATCCTCATGATTCTATTAGCTAAAGAACTACACATTGGAAATTCACCATATGTTTATGCATTTTTGAAGAACGGAACCACCTTAAAACAGCCGGGAACTCTGCAAGGTTATACAGACACGACATTTGCGGTGGATCGAGAAGATTGTACCTATGTTTATGACGAAAACAATCAACCGATCTTCTCATACCCTTTTAAAGAAAACCATGCAGAAGATGATTTGAACTTATTATTAGAAGTAAATCGTTAATCGCGCAACAAACGGAGTGGCAAAACCACTCCGTTTGTTTTTTATTGTCGATGGTTATTTATATGAAAAAGTTGAAATTTTTCTTGCATTGTGCGCTATGGCGTATTATAATAAAGGTGTAGTGTGCGCTTCGGCGCATACTATGAAGAAAATACTGTTCGTTTTGGCGCACAGTATAAAGAAAGAAGCGACGTAAAATGATCGAACGGGTTACCGCTCAGGAAATTGCTGAAAAATGGGGAGTCTCTCTCCGCTACGTGCAAGCGCTATGTCAAAAGGGAAAAATTCCGGGAGCAGAGCGCAAGGGCAGGGACTGGATGATCCCCATGGATGCGGCGCGTCCGATGGACGGCAGAACCAAAGCCGCCCGGCAGGGGCAGGTGGTGGAACGCAATCTTCCTCTTCCCCGTCACACCCCTTTCCTCTATATGACCGATCTATACAGCGTCCCCGGAAGTGCCGACCAATGCACCGAGACGCTGGTCAACAATCACGAGGCGCAGGTACTCTTTGCGGCGGAGGTGGCCTATTCCCGCGGAGAGATCGACAAGGTCTATGAAAGCGCCAATTATCTGCTCAACAAGCATTCCGGCTTTTACGCCATCCTTTCCGCCGGTATGCTGCTGGCGCTTTGCGCCATCTGGCACGGCGATCTCTATATGTGGCGCCGCGCCAAAAACCACATCGCGTCTGCACCTGCAAAAAACGATACCGATCGGGACATTATGAGCCTGAGCCTCACGGCGGTGGACAGTATGCTCTACGACGATACCTCCTTCCCCGATTGGTTTAAGATCGGTTGCTTCGAGCCGCTCCATCGGGACACCCTCCCGGCGGTGAAGGTCTACTATGCCAAGTATCTCTACGCCACCGCCTATGCGGTGGCCACCAAGCAGCTTTCGATGGACGGAATGTCCGGTCTTTCGCTGATGTCCATGATCCCCCTGACCCTTGAGCCGATGATCTCTCAAGCCATGGCGGATCATTCCATCATTGCAGAGATCTATCTCCGCATGACCTGCGCCACCGTCTACCACAACAACGGCAACGCCAAACGGGCGGATCACCACTTGGATCGCGCCATTGCGCTGGCGCTCCCCGACCGGCTCTTCGGTCTTTTGGCGGAATACTGCCGCGCGCTGGACTCCCGGCTGGAGCACCGGCTGACCCGAGTGGATCCCGATGCCTGGGAAAAGGTCAAGCGGCTTTATCACATCTACAACGACGGCTGGACGACCCTCAGCGGTGAGGTTCGCGGAAAGACGCTGGTCAAGACCCTCTCCAAGAAAGAGCGGGAGGTGGCAAAGCTTGCCGCCTTTGGAATGCAGAACAGCGAGATCGCCGAAAAGCTGCATATGTCGCTCTCCGGCGTCAAGCAGGCCATCCGGATCGTTTCCGAAAAGACCGGCGTGGGTCGGAATGACTTTGCCGCCGTCCTCTGACATATCCAAATGCCCTCAAAAAAGTTATGAAAATTTTTCCGGATCGGCTTAAAACTATGACCGACAAAACCAGGTTTGGGTAATACTCTGAAAAAATGAATTCTGCTATACTATCCTTGTAAGATCGTATGGCAGAATTTTTATTTTATTCCAAATCGAGGTGAGGCTATGCTCCGTTCAATCTTTGATCTGCAATCCCCCATCCCCATCCCGAAAGAGGGAGACCTTTTTAAACGTCTGGAACTTCACGGACACATATTTGACATTTATTACGGATATTATGAAGAGATCGAACGGGAGAACCCCATGATCGACCCCATGCCCATCTACCCCGACTTTCTCAAGGAACCGCGATACACCAAGGACGGATTTCCATTCGTGACCAAAATGCAGGACGGCTGCCGCCACTTTGAAGGCTCCTCCGAGAAGGGGCTGGAGTGTGCGGAATGCCGGCACTACCGACACGGCGACGAGCTGCTGGGGATCTGTACCTGCCCCCAAAACAAACGGTAAAATCTTTCCTTATATAATAAACGACGAAATTTGAGACACCAATCCCATAAAGGAGGGCTTATTCATGACTGTAAAAACCAAACGTACCCATCGAATTCTAAGCGCAATTCTTTGCCTGACCCTGCTGATGACCTTTTTGCCCCTGGCAGGACTGACTGTTTCCGCCGGCGCCGCCTCTTCCTATAGCAGAGCGGCCGACCTTGATACCTTAAATCAATGGAAGCAGTATTTCGGCATCCAGACCAACCATCCGCAGGACGTGGCGTTGTCCACCGAGTTTGCCGGCGGCGTCTGGACAGATAAGTCGGTCTTTGCTCCGACCGCCATCCCCAACGAATTGACCCGTGCAGAATACAAGGGGAACACCTTCTCCCTTTCGGACAAAGGCGATAACTTCTTAGTCTCTCTTTCCGCCATTGCTTCCAACAAGGAGATCACCGGTTATTCCACCATCCCCACCGATACGGTACTGGTCCTGGATCTGTCCAGCTCCATGCGTTCCAACGGCGACTACAACCAGAGCGCCATCGACGATCTGGCCGCCGCCACCAACAACGCCATTCAAGGACTGCTTGAGCTGAACAAAAACAATCGGATCGGCGTCGTCCTTTATGCAGGAAACGTCAACCAAACCTTCTCCGTCTCAGAGGGCACGACCCAGGTCATCCTGCCGCTGGACACCTATGAACTCAAAGCCAACGGCCGCTATCTGGAGTCCATTGCACACAGCGGCAATGCCGACTGGGCGATCCGGGTCGCCGACGGCGTGACCGGCTCCAACGGCGCGGTCACCGGCAACAAAGCCTCTGCCACCGGCACCTTTATGCAGGACGGCATCTACGAGGCCATGAAGCTCTTTTTGGCAGCTGAGCCCACCGTGAAGACCGGCGTACAGGCCGGCACCCAGCGTCTGCCCATCATGGTTCTCATGACCGACGGCGAACCCACCCTTGCCAACAACGATTACGACGGCAATGCCGCCGGCACCGATCTCGGTCAGAGCGTGATGCACGACTTCAACGGCTATACCAGCGACCATACCCATCGCGATACCATCGCGTTCATGACCATGCTGACCGCCGCTTACGCCAAAAAGCAGATCACCGCGCACTATGGCGACGCTCTGCTCTACACCCTGGCCTATGGCGAAGAGGTGACCCGTCTGGAAGAGGCGCGCAGCGTCATGGATCCCCAAAACAGCAGCGACAACCTCAACGAATTATGGAACGCATTTCTGGCAGATCAGTCGGTCACCGTATACCGCTCCTGGAACGGAAGAAACTGGTCTACTCTGACGACGAAAAACGCCACCGCCGGCGCCGCCAGACTGACTGCGACTGATAAATTATACGTGGACAAATATTTCCCTGCCACCTCGGATGCCGCTTTCTCCGCCGCCTTTGCCGATATCGTGGATGAGATCATCATCCAGTCCAAGTACTACCCCACCTACGTGGAAAAGGATCACGATCACGACGGCTATCTGACCTTCGTGGATAAGATCGGTAAGTATATGGACGTCACCGATATCAAGGGTCTCGTCATTGGCAATCGGCTCTTCTCCGGTGCGGCGATGGCAAGCGCTCTCGGCAATTCGGGCGCTGATCTGGGAACGGTGGAGTCCCCCACCGATCTGGGCAACAACTTCATCTGGTCGGTCAAAGAACGGCTGGGCATTGAAAACACCGCCACCGCCCAGGCGTTGGTTGCCGACGCTTATAAGCACGGGCAGCTTGCCTATCAAGACGATCAGAACTTCAGCCATTATATCGGCTGGTTCTCTGATGCCGACGGCAACTACCTGGATTTCTGGCACGCAGGAATGACTGCCCAGCAGATCCAAGAGGTCGTGACCCAAAAGGGTGCTACCCATATCATGAAGTCCTACGGCTTCCTGGGTGATACCACCGTCATCGGCGGC
>JAZNVY010000295.1:0-2057 GCA_045593105.1 Eubacteriales bacterium | reverse complement strand
CCCTGATGGGAGCGGGGCTGGTCGTGTTTATCGGTATGATCGCCGTATCCGTACGGCGCAATCATGGCGTAAAGCGCAGCCTGTTCGCATCACCTTACACCTTGTGGATGATTATTTTTACGGTTCTTCCCTGCATTCTGGTGGCGTATTACGCATTTACCGATGCAAACGGCGCATTCACAACCGCCAACGTAATGCAGATCGGTAAATACTGGCCGGTGCTCCTGCGCTCCCTGCTCTACGCCGGTATCGCGACGGTCTGTTGCCTCCTGCTGGGCTATATGCTGGCCTACTGCATGGCGCAGCAGTCCGATCGGGTGAAGGTCATTCTGATGATCCTTCTGATGCTGCCGATGTGGATCAATTTCGTGCTCCGCACCCAGGCCATGCAGGATCTCTTGGATCTTTTGCAGAATTGGCTGAAATCCGCCGGCATCGGTCTGCAGATCCGCAACAATGCCTTTGCGGTCGTACTGGGACTTATTTATAACTATCTCCCCTTTATGGTTCTGCCCATCTATACCTCCTTAGAGAAGATGGATCAAAGGGTCATCGAGGCCGCCGAGGATCTGGGTGCCAATCGGTTCCGGGTCTTCCAGAAGGTCATTTTGCCGCTGACCATGCCCGGCATCGGCAGCGGTATCATCATGGTCTTCGTCCCCACCGTCTCCACCTTCGTCATTTCGGAGAAGCTGGGCGGTGCCAAATTCAATCTGATCGGTAACGTCATTCAGGAGCAGTTCCTGCAGGTGTACGATCCCCACGTAGGCTCCGCCATCAGCTTAGTGATGCTGGTGCTGATCCTCTTTATCCTCATCATCTTCAGTTTCCTGGATGATGAAACCAAGGAGGGCATCATATGAGAAAACTGATCCAAAAAAGCTATATGACGCTGATCTTTGGGTTCCTTTACCTGCCCATCGCTTATCTGATCCTCTTTTCCTTTAATAGCGGAAAGTCCAAGGTCATTTTCAGCGGATTTTCATTCAAAAATTATGTAAACCTATTTCAAGATCAGCAGATCATGGGTGCTCTTTTAAATACCCTGATCATTGCAGTCATCTCCTCCGTGGTGGCGACGGTGATCGGCACCATGGCAGCGCTGGGCATCCAGCATCTTCGCAAGCTCCCCCGGAACGCCGTCATGAACGTCACCTATATCCCGGTTCTCAATCCGGATATTATCACCGGCGTATCTATGATGCTGCTCTTTACCCTCTTCGGCATTTCTTTGGGCTACGGCACCGTCCTTTTGGCCCATATCACCTTTAATATTCCCTACGTCATCCTTTCGGTCATGCCGAAGCTTCGCCAAATGGATCATTCCATCTATGAAGCGGCATTGGACTTGGGCGCACCGCCGACCCGGGCATTCCGGCAGGCTGTCCTGCCCCAGATCATGCCGGGTATCATCTCCGGCTTTATGCTGGCGCTGACCCTTTCGGTGGACGATTTCGTGGTCACCTTCTTCCTGAAGGGCGTGGAGGTCGAAACGCTGGCGACGGTGATCTACACCACCACCAAGACCCGGATCAACCTGTCCATGAACGCCCTTTGCGGCGTGATGGTGGTCGTGGTGCTGATCATTCTGATCATCGCCAATCTGCCCCCGAAAAAGGAAAAGCAGAAAAAGGAGGAGCGGATCTGATGAAAAAACGTTTATTTGCCGCCCTCACCCTCCTTTCCTTGCTGCTCTGCTCCATGACCGGCTGTAAGCAGTACGCCCCCAACGAAGTTCTTTACGTCTATAACTGGGGCGAGTATATGGACGAGGAGATCAACGAGCTTTTTGAGCAGGAGACCGGCATCAAGGTCGTCTATAAGATCTACGACAATAATGAATCCATGTACGCCGTGGTCAAAAATGCGCCCGGCACCTATGATATCGTCTTCCCCTCCGATTATATGGTGGGGAGGATGATCGCCGAGGATATGCTGGAGCCCATCAACTTCGCCAATATTCCCAATTTTAATTATATTATGGAGAGCTTCAAAAACCTGGAGTACGACCCCACCAATCAGTATTCCGTGCCCTATACCTGGGGTACGGTGGGGCT
>JAZNVY010000294.1:0-3543 GCA_045593105.1 Eubacteriales bacterium | reverse complement strand
CCCGACGAACGGCCCGTTATCTTGTGCTGATTACAGAAAACGCAATCGTTGGGACAGCCCTCGTGGGGAATAAATATCGGAATATTTGCGTGTTTTTTATTCATCCGCTTTCTTTTCCTCCGGCAGAACCGTTTGGAGTGTTCCGACCATTTGTGTCCAAAACGCATGACGACTTTTTTGCTCGATGCTCTCCATTTCTTTGACGCGTTTTGCTTTGACCGCTTTTGATAATTGCCCTTTCATTGCGGCGGCTTTAGTACCTTCGCGCGGAGAGTAGGGGAAGATATGGATCTTGGCGAAGCCGATTTTTTCGGCAAATTGAAGGCTATCCATAAAATCCTCTTCGGTTTCTCCAGGAAAGCCGACGATGATATCGGTTGTGATGGAGCATCCGGGGAAAGTATCGCGTAAAAGTTTAACGGCTTGCTCGTATTCTTCGGCGGTATAGTGGCGGTTCATTGCTTTTAGCGTTTGATTACAGCCACTTTGCAAAGAGAGGTGAAAATGGGGACAGAGTTTTTTAATATGCTTAATTTGATCTAAAAACTCCGGTTGAATGATACGAGGCTCCAAGGAACCCAGACGGATACGGTCAATGCCGGGAACAGAAGCTACTTCAAGAATGGCTTTTTCCAAGCAAGGGGCGCCGTTTTCCTTGCCATAGGAGGCAAGATGGATTCCGGTCAAAACGATTTCATGGTAACCGGCTGCCGCAAGGGCGTTCGTTTCTTTTTGAATGATCGAAAGAGGCTTGGAGCGAATACGGCCACGCGCAAAAGGAATCAAACAGTAGCTACAGAAGTTTTCGCATCCGTCTTCGATTTTTAATACCGCACGATTTTTCTCGCCAAAGGAGTGGATTTCTTCTTTTTCAAGACTTCCGCAATTATCGACGTCAATGATTTGTTTTTGATTTTCTTTAAATAAATTAATGTATTTTAGTATATCTTTCCGGTTGGACGTTCCTAAAACGATATCGACACCCTCTAACTTTGCTGCCACCTGGGGTGCAACCTGTGAAAAGCAACCACAAACCACTAAAATACTGCCGGGGTGGTTACGCTTGGCACGGGAGATCATTTGACGAGATTTTTTATCCGAGATCTGGGTAACTGTACAGGTGTTGATAATATAAATATCAGCGTTATCATCGAATGAAACGGTTTGATAGCCGGCGCCTTCCAATCGATCTCGCATAATTTGTGTATCATATTGATTAACCTTGCATCCAAGGGTATAATAAGCTGCCTTCACGCCGTTTTTTCCGCCTTTGTTTAGAATGATTTCATGATAGCAAAAAAACAATATAATTTCAAGGGATTTTTTTGAATTAACTATTGACTTTTTGAAAACTGACTGCTATAATAATTAAGCATTTATGCGAGAGTGGCGGAACTGGCAGACGCGCACGTTTGAGGGGCGTGTGGTTAACACCGTACGGGTTCAAGTCCCGTCTTTCGCACCATAAAACAAGACCACCCAACCGGGTGGTCTTGTTTTATTTTGAATTAAAGGGACTTGAACCCCAAGGGGGCAGCCGGCGTGAAGTAAAACAGCCCGGTGCGGCTGTTTTATAGCCGGGTGATGCGAGGGCGGGTACCGCGAGCAGTGCGGAGCGGTCGCCGAGCAGTAAAGGCGCATAGCGCCTTTGTCCCGTCTTTCGCACCATAAAACAAGACCACCCAATCGGGCGGTCTTGTTTTATTTTGAATTAAAGGGACTTGAACCCCGATTAATCTTTGACATGATTAAAATATTGTTGTATAATGGATTTGATAAATGAAGTTCTAGTTGTTTTTATCAAAATCTTGCGGTTATGAGGGTGCTTTATGAATAAGACGATTAAGCGTGGATTGATTGAGGTTCATCAGTTCTATGATGGCGACGTGCCGATCATTCTATATCCCGATAAGAAAAAATATAGAAATGTACCCTTTCTTGTAAATAAACATCGCGACCTTGAATTACTCTTTGTGCGCGACGGAGAGATTGAAATGCATCTGGATGATGCATTGTTTACGGCAGCAGCTGGTGAAATTATCGTCGCGAACTGTAACGTTCTTCATAATATTCTTCCAATTACGGAATCTGTTCGTTATGATTGTCTTTTGATTGATAAAGAATTCTGTTCTCGCTACGGCTTTGAAATTGATAAATATCATATTCAAGAGATAATTAAAGATTCGGATTTATTTGATCGTATCAATTGCATAAAGCAGTGTATGGGCGATATGAATTCGAAATATCGTGTGGCGGAAGTGACGGCTGAGACGTTAAAGATCTTGCTGATGCTTTTTCGAAGATATACCGTTGCGGTCGAAGATAAAAGTACATATGGAAATAGAGAAATGTTGGAAAAGGGGCTGGAATACATTCACGAGCATTTTAGCGATCCGATTGACGTGGATGCTGTTGCGGATTATTCCGGCTACAGCAAGTTTTATTTCTGCAGACGGTTTAAAGAAATTACAGGTTGTACGGTAAATACCTATATCAACATGCAACGTGTCAGCCATGCAAAGGAATTACTCTCCCGTTCAGGAAGTCAAGTGAGCGAGGTGGCTGCAGAATGCGGATTTAACAGTGTTCCGTATTTTTCTCAGATCTTTAAAAAGTATGTCCGTAGTACACCCGGTGAATACAAACAGCGTATAAAAAATCCTCGGCAATGATTGCCGAGGATTTTCGTTTATCTGCTGAGGGTATAGACTTCGACTTCCCAAGGATGCCATACTTTACGTCCCTCGATGGAGGGCTCCTGATCCTCGCGGTTGGTCAAAATTCGATTCCAGGATTTTCCTACGATCTCATCCGGGATCTGAACGTCAACTGTCTTGTCGGAGTAGTTGGCGATGACCAGCATGGTTTCTCTGGCGCATTTTCTTAAATAGACGACCATTTCGGGATGACCATCTAATAGAAACTTCAGTTCACCATCGATGATGGCAGGGTGCTCAAGACGCATGGTGATCAACTTCTGATAATAGGCAAAGATAGAATCTTTGGAAGCTCTGTCTGCCGCCAAGTTTACTTCCGTATAATTGGGGTTCACTTTGATCCAAGGCTTTCCGCTGGAGAAGCCGGCATTCAAAGAATCGTCCCATTGGTAGGGGGTCCGGGCGTTATCACGGCTTCCAGAAGCGGCTTTGTCCAAAGCTTCGGCGGGGTCGATACCGTTTTCTACCATGGAGTGATAGGAACCTACGGTATAACAGCAGTTATAATCTTCAATAGAATCGAACCGAACGTCGGTCATACCGATCTCTTCACCTTGGTAGACAAAGGGGGTGCCGGGTGTGGTATGCAGCAGGGTTGCTAACAATTTTGCGGCTTCAACACGATATTCTTTGTCGTTGCCGAATCTGGAGACTTGGCGGCGGCTGTCGTGGTTAGACATATACTGAACCGGCCAAGCGTTATGCTCCATAACGGAAGCCCAGTTCTTTTGCACTGTACGATAGTTGATGGCATCTTTACACTTGCCGATCTCAAAGTGATATACCGTGCTCAATTCCTCACGGGATTCGCAGATATAATCCAAAG
>JAZNVY010000293.1:0-1624 GCA_045593105.1 Eubacteriales bacterium | reverse complement strand
TGGATTATCATTATTTTCGCAATGCCCCAATAGTTCAACGGATAGAATAAACCCCTCCTAAGGGTTAGATATCGGTTCGATTCCGGTTTGGGGTGCCAAAAAATAAAGGACTGCCCAAGCAGTCCTTTATTTTTTGTATTTGTGTTCGTAAGGACACAACATCATTTATCCGAAAAATCACACCGTCGCCGCCAAAGCGCAGCAAATTTTGCTGCGCTTTTTTGTCACTTATTACCTATTGACAAAGAAAGCGGACATCCTATATAATGTATTATACAAAAGAGAAAACACAACATATTGGGTTTTATACAGAAAGGACGCCTATGAAGATCATTAAAAGAAACGGCGCGGAGGAGACCTTCAACGAAGAGAAGATCCGCATTGCCATTACCAAAGCCAACGAATCCGTTCCCGAGGCGGATCGGATGACCGATCTGCAGATCCGCCGGATCACCGAATCGGTGGTCATTGCCTGCGAAGCCTTAGGGCGCGCTCCCACCGTCGAGGAGATCCAGGACTTGGTGGAAAAGAAAATCATGGCGCACGGTGCATTCGAGGTAGCCAAGAACTACATCACCTATCGCTACACCCGTTCCCTGGTACGCAAAAGCAATACCACCGACGATAAGATCCTCTCCCTCATCGAATGTAATAACGAAGAGGTCAAGCAGGAAAACTCCAATAAAAACCCGGTGGTTAACTCCACCCAGCGCGATTATATGGCCGGCGAGGTCTCCCGGGACATCACCAACCGCATCCTGCTCCCCAAGGAGATCGTGGACGCCCATAACGAGGGTATCATCCATTTCCACGACAGCGACTATTTTGCCCAGCATATGCATAACTGCGACCTGGTCAACTTAGAGGATATGCTGCAAAACGGCACCGTCATCACCGGTACTCTCATCGAGCGACCGCACAGCTTTTCCACCGCCTGCAACATCGCCACCCAGATCATTGCGCAGGTGGCCTCCAATCAGTACGGCGGTCAGTCCATCTCTCTGACCCACCTGGCACCCTTCGTGCAGGTCTCACGGGAGAAGATCCGCAATAGTTTAGAGGAAGAGATGGCAGAGATGGGATTGCCCATCAGCAAGGAACAGCTGGAAAGCATGGCCGAAAAGCGTCTGCGCGAGGAGATCCGACGAGGCGTACAGACGATCCAATATCAAGTGGTCACCCTCTTGACCACCAACGGACAGGCCCCCTTTGTAACCGTCTTTATGTACCTGGGCGAGGCGCAAAACGAGCAGGAAAAGCAAGACCTTGCGCTGATCATCGAGGAAGTCCTGCTCCAGCGCTACGAGGGCGTCAAGAACGAAAAAGGAATCTGGGTCACCCCGGCATTCCCTAAGCTCATCTACGTCCTGGAGGAAGACAACATCCACGAGGATTCCAAGTACTGGTATCTGACCGAGCTGGCAGCTAAGTGCACCGCCAAACGAATGGTTCCGGACTACATCTCCGAGAAAAAGATGCTGGAATTGAAGGTCGATAAAAACGGCGAGGGTCATTGCTACACCTGCATGGGCTGCCGCAGCTTCCTAACCCCCTACGTGGACGAAAACGGCAAGCCGAAATATTACGGCCGGTTCAATCAGGGCGTGGTCACCATCAATCTGGT
>JAZNVY010000292.1:0-8553 GCA_045593105.1 Eubacteriales bacterium | reverse complement strand
AAGAGAACGGATCACCGACCGCCGCTCATAGCCGCCGGTATTATAGACCACCGGCAGACTGCCGCCGACCCGACGGTAAAGCCGCACCGCCTCGATGATCGCCGGAGCGTAGTGGGTGGGGGTGACTAAATTCACGTTGTGCGCCCCCTGGCGCTCCAGATCGGCAAAGATCTGTGCTAATTCTTCCGTGCTGACGGTTTTCCCGACAGCCTTTCGGCTGATCGCCCGGTTTTGGCAATAGATACAACCCAGGCTACAGCCGGAAAAGAAGACCGTCCCGGATCCGTTTTGACCGGAAATCGGCGGCTCTTCCCAAAAATGGAGAGCCGCCCGCGCGATCTTTATTTCCGCCCCCACGCCGCAACGTCCTGCACGCTGATAGCGATCGACGCCGCACCGCCGGGGGCATATTTCACAATGCTTAAGATCCAATTTCTTCCACCGTATAATTCTCCGGCTTAAAGGTCTCCAAATCCACCTCCGAGGGGACGATGTCCAACTCCTCGCAGATTATCCGAATCACCTGACCGCCCAAAAGCCGACGGCCTTCGTCTGTGTAGTAATGACTGCGGTCAGACATGGCGCCCCGCTCAGCGGCCAGCACAGAGATGGTATAAAGATCGTTGATCCGGGTATCGTTCTGCTTCAAAGCGTCAATGGCGACCTGGTTATACTGCTCGATCTCCGCATTATACCGGCCGTGGTTTGCCGTATTTCCGGATTCGTCCACATGGGCAGTCAGCGCAAACACGATCTTTGCCTTGGGAAAGATCTCTCTCAGTCTGCGGTCGATGCGGCCGATCATGTAGCCATAGTATTCCGGCGTAGAAAGCGCCGCCTCATCCAGATGTAAAAGATCCCAGCCGCCTACGTTCCAATGAACCAGATCGATCTCCTTGGCAGGCCACTCGCGGCTCCAGGAACCGAGCATTCTCAAAACGTTCTGGGTGAACTTGCAGTTAACGGAAGGATAATAGACCTCTGCCACACCCTCCAACGCAGTCTTGACGTACTTATCGTAGCCCATCCGAATGGAGTCGCCCAATAATACGATCTTTTTCATTGCTTTAAGACCCAATTTCTTCTGCCGTATAATTCTCCGGCTTAAAGGTCTCCAGATCCACCTCCGAGGGGACGATGTCCAGCTCCTCGCAGATTATCCGAATCACCTGACCGCCCAGAAGCCGGCGTCCCTCATCGGTAGAATAATGGGTGCGGTCAGACATAGCACCGCGCTCGGCGGCCAGCTTGGAGATGGTATTGAGATCGTTGATCAGAGTGTCGTTCTGCTTCAAAGCGTCAATGGCGATCTGGTTATACTGCTCGATCTCCGCATTGTATCGGCTGTGATTTCCGCCATTGCCTGCTTCATTGACTGAAGTATTGAGCGCAAAGATGAACTTGGCCTTGGGAAAGATCTCTCTCAGCTTGCGGTCGATACGGCCGATCATATAGCCATAGTATTCCGGCGTAGAAAGTGCCGCCTCGTCCACGTGCAAAAGATCCCAAAGACCCACGTTCCAATGCACCAGATCAATATCATCCGGCCAACCGCCGTCTACCTTCCAGGCTTTAGCCATCCGCAGAACATTCTGCGTAAATTTGCAGTTGACGGGGGGATAATAGACCTCTGCTACGCCCTCCAGCGCAGCCTTCACGTACTTATCGTACCCCATCCGGATGGAGTCGCCCAACAATACTACCTTTTTCATCGTTTTTCTCCTTTCAATCATGAACCTCATTGTGTGTTATTTGGATTCCTGTGGCTTTATCAAAATATTTTTTTGGAACATTATACCTCTTTTTACTTATTCTTAACTGTGGTCACTGAAGCAATCAGTTTTCGCCTTATCGTTCCGCATTTATTGTTTAATTCTTTATAAACCATCTCATTAATCGCCTGAACCTGAAAAAGAATCTCCAGCCAATACTCCGTTTCATAGCATTCTTTAAGAGCAATTTCCAGTTTATTGATAAAATCCGCCTTACTTTGTGCATACTTTGCCTCATGAGTATTGGCTCCAATGGATGAACATGAGCGTAATAGTTGATTAACAAAAACCGAACGCCCCTTAATGCAATCACAAATTGCCGTTATTTCAACAGTAAGTTCAACGGCCAACTCTTTAATCGTTTTATTCTCCATCAATAAAGCTCCCTCTGCGATATATTTCGCTTCGCGAAATGCGATATAACCGCACTTCGTTCGGTTGCGATATAGGCTTACTTGTCCGCCTGCGATATGACATAAATTCCCTTTCGCGTCCCAAAGGGACATATCGCACCGAAGGTATATCGCGCGCCTTTGGCGTATATCGCAAATTCCGCAAGGAATTTATATCACTGCGTCGCGCTGCAAAGCATCGCGACGCACTCGCAATGGTGCGTCCGGGGGAACAAGTCCACCGGCGTGGCGCTGACGGTTTCAAAACCGTTTTCTTCTAAAATTTTCAGATCCCTGGCAAGCGTCGCCGCGTTGCAGGAAACGTAAACCAATTTTTGCGGCGCCATCTGCCGGATGGCATCCAGGGTGGCGGGATCGCAGCCCTTACGGGGCGGATCCACGATAATGACGTCGAACTGCCGCCCCTCCGCCGCAAACCGGGCGGCGGCCTCCTTGGCGTCGGCGCAGAAAAACTCTGCGTTTCCAATGCCGTTGAGCCGGGCATTTTCCTTAGCATTCTCGATGGCCTCGGGGACGATCTCCACCCCCACCAGCTCCCGGCATTGCTCCGCCAGGGAAAGACCGATGGTGCCGATGCCGCAATAAAGATCCAGCACCCGCTCATTGCCGGTAAGTGCCGCAAGGTCGATGGCTTTTTGATAAAGAGCTTCGGTCTGGCGGCGGTTGACTTGGTAAAAGGATTGGGGCGCGATGCGGTAGCGCTTCCCCAATAAAATATCTTCAATATAGCCGGGTCCCAGCACCGTTTCCGTCACCTTGCCCAGCACCACGTTGGTATTGCGGTCGTTATAATTGATCGCCACCGTCCGCACTTCCGGGAATTTTTGCGTCAGTTCTTCCGCAAATTGCGCTTTAAACGCGCAGTTTTTTCCGTTAATGACCAGGCAAGCCAAAATCTCGCCCGTGGCCTCGCCCCGACGCAGATACAGATGCCGTACCTGCCCGGTATACCCCTGCTCCTCGTAGGCGGAGATGCCGTGCTTTTCCATAAAGCAAAGCGTCCATTCCAAAATCTCATTAAAAACTTTCGGCTGGATGGCGCAGGGGGCACCGCTGACCACCCCATGACTGCCGGCGGCGTAAAATCCGCCCTGAGGCTTGCCCTTGATCTGCCGGATGGGGAACTGCGCCTTATTGCGGTAGCCGGTCTGCTCCGGCGCACCGATGGGCGGCGAAACCTCCAGTTCCAGTCCGCCGATCCGCCGAAGCTGCGCCTGCACCCGAGAAGCCTTCAGCCGCAGCTCCTCGGCATAGGAGAGATGCCAGAAGGCGCATCCGCCGCAACGCACACCCAGCGCACAGCCCGGCTCTACCCGATGGGGCGACGGCTCGATCAAGCGAAGCAGCTTGCCATAGCCAAAGGTCTTTCCGACCTTGACCACCAAAACCTCCGCCTCTTCACCGGCCACCGCCCCCGGCACGAACAGCACGTAGCCGTCCACCCGGGCAACGCCGAAGCCTTCGTCGGTATAATCTTCGATTTTTACGAGATACGTTTCATTTTTCTTCATGAATTTTATTGTAGCATACCGGAAAATTATTTGCAATTAAAAGATTTACAAAAAATGACGGTTATGCTATACTTTTTTCAGAAAAAAGAGAAAAAGAGGCCATTTTATGAAAAAGAGTATCATCCTTTTATTGCTCTGCTTTGCACTGGTGCTGACCGGTTGTGCCGGCAAAGCCGATTACGCCATCAAAGTGGGAAACTGGACAGTCACCGAAAACGATTATTCCCGCGCCATCAACGTCCTACGCTCCAATTATCTTTCCTCCGACGAGACTGCCGAGGATACCAAGGAATACTGGACGGCGAAGCTGGACGAAAACCAGACCCTCTCCGAAGCCATCGTGGAGGCGGTGCAGGAGCATCTCATCGAAACCAAGCTCTATACGGTGCAGTTCGATAAACTGGGGCTTTCCTTCACCGCTGAGGAAGACGCCACCATCCAAAAAGCCCTTTCCGAGACCGTCGATAGCTTCGGCGGGCTGAGCAAGTTCAACGCTTATCTGAAAGAGGTCCACTATACCTACGACGAATTTCTGACGGAGCAGTACGACACCGCCAAGAAGAGTAAGGTGCTTTCCTATTATTACGGTGCAGACGGCAAAACGCCGGTCAAATTGCAGGACATCAAGGACTATTATAACGTCCATAACGCCCTTATCAAGATGGCGACCATCCTGAAGGTGGACAACAAAACCGGCGAGGCCCTGGAGGAAAAAGAATTGAAGGAAGCGGCGCAAAAGGCGGAGGATGCCTATGCCGCCGCCATCGCCCCCTCCGATATCGACACCTTTGAGGACGTCATCGGGGTCTACAGCGCCTATCGCAGTGATACGGACAGCATGGTGGTCAACGCCGATAACACGGAAGAAACCATTCTGGAAGAGATCCTCGCCATGAAGGTGGGCGAGGTGAAAAAGATCGAGGCGGAGGACAGCTATTATATCATCAAGCGTTACGACGGCACCGCCGACGACGTCTTTACCTCCACCCTCCGGCTGGAAACGCAGGAGACCATCCGCGCCGACGAGATCGACGCCATGCTGGCGGAATGGAAAGCAGACGCCGACGTCAAGATCAATAAAAAACTGATCAAAAAATACCGCCCGGAGAATATGATCGCAGAATCATAAGTTCCGGAAGGGCGAAATACAGATACTACCCCTCAAGGGGCACCGAAATGGTCTGCCAACCGCATTGCATTTTCGGGCTACCCCTTGCGGGGTAGTTTTTTTATGAACGATTTTGAAGGTTTAATTCCTAATCTTGACAATATTATTAAGTAGATATAAGATAATAATGGACACTTATACTTCTAAAATGGAGGGCAATCATGAAAAAAACCTATAAATTCAGTATATTTATCATTACCTTTTTGATTGGGGTATCCGTCTTTTGGTTCGGTTCCCCCGACGCCGCAACCGCCTTTGCGGATACCAGCGGCGTATTGACCTATACCATCCGCAATGGCGAGGCGACCATCATCGATTGCGATACATCCGCCTTCGGCGCTTTGGAGATTCCCTCTACCCTTGGCGGTGCCCCGGTGACCTCCATCGGCGGTTATGCCTTTAGAGATTGCTCCGTATTGACCTCCATTACCATTCCCGATGGCATCACTTCCATCGGCAATTCTGCCTTCTACAATTGCTCCAGATTGACCTCCATTACCATTCCCGATGGCATCACTTCCATCGGCAATTCTGCCTTCTACAATTGCTCCAAATTGACCTCCATCACCATCCCGGACAGTGTCACCTCCATCGGTGGTTCTGCTTTTTGGGGTTGCTCAGGCTTGACCTCTGCTACGATTGGCAATAGCGTCCGATCCATCAGCGTTAATGCCTTTTACAATTGTTCCAAATTGACCTCCATCACCATCCCGGACAGTGTCATCACCATCGATAGTTCTGCCTTTTACAATTGTTCCAAATTGACCTCCATCACCATCCCGGACAGTGTCATCACCATCGGTAGTTCTGCCTTTTACGGCACAGCTTATTATAACTTTACTTCCTATTGGGAAAACAATGTTTTATATATTAGCAATCATTTAATCAAAGCAAATATATCCGGTGCATACACGATAAAAGAAGGAACACGTTCCATCGCTGACGAGGCCTTTACATATTGCTCTGGTTTGACTTCTATTACCATCCCCGATAGCGTCCGATCCATCGGCTATTCTGCCTTTGAGAGATGCTCAGGCTTGACCTCTGTTACGATTGGCAATAGCGTCCGATCCATCGGCCATTCTGCCTTTAAGGGTTGCTCCGGCTTGACCTCTGTTGTCATCGGCAATGGCGTCACCTCCATCGGCTATGATGCCTTTGAGGGTTGCTCCAAATTGACCTCCATCACCATCCCGGCTGGCGTCACCTCCATCGACAATTATGCCTTTGAGGGTTGCTCCAAATTGACCTCCATCACCATCCCGGCTGGCGTCACCTCCATCGGCAATTATGCCTTTTGGGGTTGCTCCAGGTTAACTAAATTTAACGTTGTAGAAGAAAATACCAAATTCACTTCGCGAGATGGTGTATTATTTAGCAAAGATCAATCTGCTCTTATATGTTTTCCCGGCGGTAAAACCGGAAAATACACTATCCCCGATGGCGTCACCTCCATCGGTAACCGCATCTTTTACAATTGCTCCAAATTGACCTCCATCACCATCCCGGACAGTGTCACCTCCATCGGCTATGATGCCTTTTACAATTGTTCCGGTTTAACCTCTGTTGTCATCGGCAATAGCGTCACCTCCATCGGTGATGATGCCTTTTACAATTGTTCCAAATTGACCTCTGTTTATATTAAGGACTTGGCAGCTTGGTGCAAGATTGAATTTAATGGTAATACTTCCAACCCCCTCAATTATACCAAAAATCTATATCTCAACGGAGCCTTGATCACTGAACTGGAGATTCCCGATGGCGTCACCTCCATCGGCAATTATGCCTTTGAGGGTTGCTCCAATTTAGCCTCCATCACCATCCCGGATAGCGTTACCTCCATCGGCTATGATGCCTTTTCCGGTTGCTCCGGGTTAACCGCTGTTCATATAAATGACTTGACGGCATGGTGCAAGATCGAATTTGATGGTTTTACTTCCAATCCCCTTTATTATTCCGAAAATCTTTATCTCAACGGAGTCTTGATCACTGAATTAGCGATTCCCGATGGCATCACCTCCATCGGCAATTATGCCTTTTACAATTGCTCCGGGTTGGCCTCCGTCACCATCCCCGATAGCGTCACCTCCATCGGCGAGGGGGCCTTTTGCGCTTGCTCCGGGTTGACCGCCATCACCATCCCGGATAGCGTTACCTCCATCGGCAATTCTGCCTTTGAGGATTGCTCCGGGTTGACCGCCATCACCATCCCGGATAGCGTTACCTCCATCGGCGATTATACCTTTATGTATTGCACCGGGTTGACCTCCGTCACCATCCCCGATAGCGTTACCTCCATCGGCTGGTATGCCTTTTACAAGTGCTCCGGTTTGACCTCCGTCACCATCCCGGATAGTATCACCTCCATCGACGATCGTGCTTTTTCCGGTTGCTCCGAGTTGACCTCTGTTGTCATCGGCAATAGCGTTACCTCCATCGGTGATGATGCCTTTTACAAATGTTCCAAATTGACCTCTGTCACCATCCCGGATAGCGTTACCTCCATCAGCTGGTCTGCCTTTGAAGGTTGCTCTAGCCTAACCTCCATCACCCTTCCCTTTATAGGAAGAACGTTGGATGGAACCGAAAATACCTATTTCGGCTATATTTTCGGTGCATCTTCTTATAGTGAAAATAGTTCTTATGTCCCGTCATCCTTAAAATCGGTTGTCATCACCAAGGAAACCTCCATCGGCAGTCATGCCTTTTTCAATTGCTCCGGTTTGAGCTCCATCACCATCCCCGATGGCGTTACCTTCATTGGCTATGAGGCCTTTTATGGGTGTTCTGCCCTAACAGATGTTTGGTATGTTGGTTCCGAGTCGCAAAGAGGGTCTATTTCCATCAGTTCCAATAATTCCCCCTTAACTTCCGCCACCTGGCACTATCATTCTTGCCCGGTGACCGGCACCACCCATCTTTATGATGACGATTGCGATCCCGAATGTAACCTCTGTGGCTTTGTCCGCGTTGTGGAGGGTCACGCATATACCAATAATTGCGACCCGGACTGCAATAAATGCGGCGCAACCCGCGATCCGGAAGATCACGTATACAGCAATGATTGCGATGATAGCTGCAATGAGTGCGGCGAAACGCGTCCCGTAGGGGAACACCACTACGCAAATCCCTGCGACACCTCCTGCGACGAATGCGGCTTTATCCGCGTGGTGGAAGGCCATGCATATACCAACAATTGCGACCCGGACTGCAATAAATGCGGCGCAATCCGCGATCCGGAAGATCACATATACAGCAATGATTGCGATGATAGCTGCAATGAGTGCGGCTATAAACGCACCGTAGGGGAACACCGCTACGAAAATCTCTGCGACACCTCCTGCGACGAATGCGGCTTTATCCGCGTGGTGGAAGGCCATGCATATGCCAACAATTGCGATGCGGACTGCAATAAATGCGGTGCACTCCGCGATCCGGAAGATCACGTATACAGCAACGATTGTGACGAGAGCTGCGATGAGTGCGGCGATACGCGTACCATAGGGGAACACCGCTACGAAAATCTCTGCGACACCTCCTGCGACGAATGCGGCTTTATCCGCGTGGTGGAAGGTCATGCATATGCCAACAATTGCGATGCGGACTGCAATAAATGCGGTGCACTCCGCGATCCGGAAGATCACGTATACAGCAACGATTGTGACGAGAGCTGCGATGAGTGCGGCCTT
>JAZNVY010000291.1:0-1526 GCA_045593105.1 Eubacteriales bacterium | reverse complement strand
GGACGATCTGAACATTGATTATACCATCGGTATCGACGAGGCTGCCTTCTATGGTCCCAAGCTGGATATCCAGATCAAGAATGTCTTTGGCAAGGAAGATACTCTGATTACCATTCAGGTCGATATGCTGCTGGCTGAGCGCTTTGGTATGGAGTATACCGATAAGGATGGCGGCAAGACCCGTCCTTATATCATCCATCGTACCTCCTGCGGCTGCTACGAGCGCACCCTGGCTCTGCTGATCGAGAAGTATGCAGGCGCACTGCCCACCTGGATGGCTCCTGAGCAGGTTCGCGTCATGCCCATCACCGACCGCGCTGCCGACTATGCCAAGTCCGTGCAGGAGCAGCTGCAGATGGCAGGCGTCCGCGCCAAGGTGGACTATCGCAACGAGAAGATCGGCAAGAAGATCCGCGACGCGCACCTGGAGAAGGTTCCCTATATGCTCATCGTGGGCGATAAGGAAGTGGAGTCCGGTGAGGTCAACGTCCGCCATCGCGCCGAGGGCGATCTGGGCAATATGTCCATCGCCGCCTGCGCCGAGATGGTCTCCGAGGTCATCCGTACCCGCGCCAAGAAGTAAGAATTCTATAAGAAAACGTAAAGAGAAGCCCTGCGGGGCTTTTCTTTTTGCCTGTTTTTGGCATTTTTTCGGTGCTGTGACACCCTGTACTTCCTGTCGAAAACGAAAAAATGCAAGACAAACCACAAAAATTGCAATTTTTGAATGGCAAACTTGCAAAAAATACAAGCTGTTTGTTTAGCATGAAGCGACACATTCTGTAAAAAAGCTGTAAAAACAGGGAAATAGAGGAAAACGGCCATAGAAATTGGAGGAAATGGAAAAGTGGAGAAAAATAAAAATGAATTTTTTGAAATTAGGACTTGCAAAATTGGAAAAGGGGTAGTATAATACGTCCATCGAGAAAAAAAGGCCGCTGACCTTGGCGGCAAGCGGGTTTCCCGCGAAATTCTATAGCAAGGAGAAAGATTACTATGAAGAAGTTTTTTGCTCTGGTTCTGGCTCTCGTGATGGCTCTCAGCCTGGTGGCCTGCGGCAGCGCTCCCGCCGATGGTGGCGATGGCAACACCCCCGCTCCTGCCAAGCTGCGTTTCGTGACCGGCGGTGAGTCCGGCACCTATTACGCTTTCGGTTCCGTCATCGCCCAGCATGCTACCAACAACGCCGGTGTGGACGTTGTGGGTCTGGTGGGTAACGGCTCCCAGTCCAACGTGATGGAGCTGCTGGACGGCAACGCTGAGCTGGCCTTCTGCCAGTCCGACGTTATGGCCTATGCCTATGAGGGCACCAACCTGTTTGAGGAAGTGGGCGCTATCGACTGCTTCTCCACCGTGGCAGCTCTGTATATGGAGCAGGTGCAGATCGTGACCCTCGATCCCGAGATCAAGACCGTTGCCGATCTGGCCGGTAAGAAGGTCTCCATCGGTGCCGCCGGTTCCGGCGTGTACTTCAACGCTATCGACATTCTGGGCGTGTACGGCCTGACCGAGGCTGACATCGTGCC
>JAZNVY010000290.1:0-2658 GCA_045593105.1 Eubacteriales bacterium | reverse complement strand
CCCGGACAACGATCTTGCCACGGCCGGTGGCATAGGCAGCCCGGATGCCGCTGCGGCCCATAATGATGCCGCCGGTGGGGAAATCCGGTCCGGAGATATGCTCCATCAGATCCGGCAGGGTAGCCTCGCTGTCATCCAACACGCAGATGCAGGCATTGATGACTTCAGTCAAATTGTGGGGCGGGATATTGGTAGCCATACCAACGGCGATACCGGAGGAGCCGTTCACCAGCAGATTGGGGAAGCGGCTGGGCAAAACTCTGGGCTCTTTCCGGGATTCGTCAAAGTTGGGATCCCAGTTGACGGTGTCCTTATCGATATCCCGGAGCATCTCGTTGGAAAGCTTACTCAGTCTTGCCTCAGTATAACGGTAGGCAGCGGCGGGGTCGCCATCCACGGAGCCGAAGTTACCGTGGCCGTCTACCAGCACATAACGCATGGAGAAATTCTGGGCCAGACGGACCATGGCATCGTAAACAGACGCGACGCCATGGGGATGGTACTTACCCAGAACATCACCGACGCAGGTGGCGGACTTTTTAAAAGGCTTATCCGAGGTCAGGCCGCTTTCGTACATAGTGTAAAGGATCCTTCTGTGTACCGGCTTCAGACCGTCCCGGACATCGGGCAGTGCACGGCCCACAATAACGCTCATTGCATACTCAATGTACGAGCGCTCCATTTCGTCAACCAGATTGGATTCTGTGATCGCCTGATCCGGGAACAGAATATCCTCCGGCTTATAATCACGGTTATGTTTTGCCAATCAAGACACCTCCTGTAGTAATCCCTTCCCCCGGGGGGAAGGTGGCACGGCGCAGCCGTGACGGATGAGGAACGGCGAAATCTTTCGTTATCCTCATGTTCGGCGTTTTTTTACAGTATCATCAATACAACTACAAACACTGTAAAAATTCTGTTGTACATCAATATTTGTAAATCTCAGTACATAAACACCTTGTTCGCTAAGATATTTCGTCCTTATTATATCTTTTTTGATTTGTTCCGGCTCATAGTGCCCAGATCCATCTAATTCAACCGCCAATTTTGCTTTATGGCAGTAAAAATCAACAATATAATCACCAATCTTATACTGTCTTCGGAATTGATACTGATATTTCCTTAAAAATTGATACCAAAGCTTTGCCTCTTCTTTTGTTTGATTCTTCCTTAACTGTTGAGAAAGTGGCGTGTTATTTTTATTTTGTTCCATACATACTACCTAAAAATGATGGTACATATCTTAAAGAAAGATATCGCCGTTCCTCATCCGCCCCTGCGGGGCACCTTCCCCCCGGGGGAAGGTATTTAAATATCGATATTAATCGCATATTTTGCGTTGGTTTCGATCCATTCCTTCCGGGGCTCTACCTGCTCGCCCATCAGCACCGTGAAGATCTCGTCGGCGCGGCGGGCATCCTCCAAAGTGATCCGGCGCAGGGTTCGGGTGGTGGGATCCATAGTGGTCTCCCACAGCTCGTGGGGGTCCATCTCACCAAGGCCCTTAAACCGGGAGATCTCCACCTTGGCGTTACCCTCTCCACGCATTTCTGCGGACACCTGATCTCTCTGCTCGTCAGAATATGCCACCCGCTCGGTCTTACCCCTTTTCAGCTTGTAAAGAGGCGGCACAGCGGAGTATACAAAGCCGTTTTCGATGAGAGGCCGCATATAGCGGAAGAAGAAGGTCAGAAGAAGGGTTCGGATATGGGCGCCGTCCACATCAGCATCGGACATAATAATGATCTTGTGGTAGCGCAGCTTCTCCAGATTGAAGTCCTCGCCGATACCGCCTCCCAGCGCTACAATCAGAGGATTCAGCTTGTCATTGCCGTAGATCTTGTCGGCTCTTGCCTTTTCCACATTCAGCATCTTACCCCACATTGCCAGGATTGCCTGGAACCGGGAATCTCTGCCCTGAATGGCAGAGCCTGCAGCGGAGTCACCCTCGACGATGTAAATTTCGCACAGGCTGGGGTCCCGCTCATTACAGTCCTGCAATTTATCCGGCATCTGACCGGAGTCAAGACCGGTCTTGCGGCGGGCATTTTCTCTTGCCTTCCGGGCAGCTTCTCTTGCCCGGTTTGCCATCATCGCTTTTTCCAGAATGATCTTTGCCGTGGCAGGATGCTCTTCAAAATAAGTTGCCAGCTGATCGCCCACGATCTGCTCCACCAGGGTACGGATGTAGGCATTGCCCAGCTTTGCCTTGGTCTGACCCTCGAACTGGGCATCCGTGAGCTTTACGGAGATGATCGCGGCAATACCCTCCCGGCAGTCCTCGCCGGAGACCTTGTCATCCCCCTTGATCACGCCGGTTTTTGTGCCGTAGTTATTCAGCACTCTGGTCAGAGCCGTCTTGAAGCCGGTCTCGTGCATACCGCCCTCGGGGGTGTTGACCTCATTGGCAAAGGAGAGGATGAATTCATTGTAGCCGTCATTGTACTGCACAGCGATCTCGGCGGAGGCGTCGCCCTTTGTGCCGTGCAGGTAAATCACATCGTTAAACAGCGGCGTTTTGTTGCGGTTGCACCAGGTGGCAAACTCACGAATACCGCCTTCATAGCACATGGAATCGGAAATTTCCTCATCGCCGCGCTTATCGGCGATGGAAATATTCAGACCAGCCGTCAGGAAGGCCTTTTCCCGCATGCGGGT
>JAZNVY010000289.1:0-2745 GCA_045593105.1 Eubacteriales bacterium | reverse complement strand
GCTGGGAACCAAAGTAGATCACCACCAGCATGACGATATGCA
This sequence comes from Eubacteriales bacterium, assembly GCA_045593105.1. Lineage (GTDB taxonomy): Bacteria > Bacillota > Clostridia > Oscillospirales > QAKW01 > QAKW01. The sequence continues at coordinate 2,703 of JAZNVY010000289.1, read as the reverse complement.
GGCAAAGCTGCATCAAAGGATTATTGAGTGCCAGAATCTTTTCTGCCCGCGTAAAATCCAAGCTGACATCCTCAGATGCCGCGGCAAATTTTTCGCTTTCCCGATCCTCGCGCACATAAGCCTTGACCACGCGCATTCCCTGGATATTTTCCTGGACGGAATTATTCAGGGTATCATATTTGCGGAAGACCTTTCGGAAGATGGGCATTGCTTTACGGGCAACCATTAAAAGACCAAAGCCCAGGATCGGCAAAACCACCGCGAAAACCCAGGCCATTTTTCCGCCCATATAAAACGCCATAAAAAAGGAAAAGATCATCATAAAGGGCGCCCGGAAGGCAGTACGAACCAGCATCATAAAGGCCATCTGCACGTTGGCCACGTCGGTGGTCAGCCGGGTCACCAGACTGGATGTGGAAAACCGGTCGATATTCCCAAAGGAGAACCGCTGGACGTTATAAAAAAGATCCTTACGCAGATTTTTGGAAAAGCCGCATGCCGCGGTAGCGCAAAAATGCCCTGCCAATCCTCCGCAGGTCAACGATAGCAACGCCATCACCAAAAGAATGACGCCATATTTGAAGATTACGTTTAAATCACAGCCCGCTTTGATCTCATTGACCAGCTCGGCCGTCAGAAAGGGGATGATACATTCAATGACCACTTCCAGCATCACGATCAACGGAGAAAGGATGGAAGCAGTCTTGTATTCACGAATACACCCTGCGAGTCGCTTGAGCATGGGATACCTCCACTTATAATATCAATATTACTATTATATCAAATACAGCCCCGTATCGTCAACGATGCATAAAGCCAAAATTCTTTTTCCAAATCGCTCATATTTTGGTGGATTTTAAAAGTAGTTAATCGAATAAACTAAATCTCCCTCCAGGACCGTAAAGTTTTGCGTTTCCATTATTTTCTCCTTTCAAGATTCTTTTAAATTTGTTATAATAAAAGTATAGGGGATCAGAAGATTATCTTTTTGGCGATCCCTTTGTGAAATAGCTGATCTATTCGTCAATATTCTTAGAGCATTTTCAAAAATCTGCATATTATCTTACATTTTTCGACACTTAACGAATTTATGTGACTTTTATCGATTTAAAAGCGTAATATTTTTGCATACTAAAGCGCTTTAATTGATTAAAATATATATAAGTGAGGTGAGAACAGATGGATACGAAATTTATCCGTGACCGTATCACACAGCTTCGCATTCAAAAGGGCGTTTCCGAATACCGCATGAGTTATGATCTTGGTCACAGTCGCAGCTACGTCTATAACATTTCCTCCGGGAAGGCGCTGCCTCCTTTATCGGAATTTTTATCGATCTGCGATTATTTCGGCGTGACCCCCCAGCAATTCTTTGACGAAGGAACGGAGTACCCCACCCTGATCCAGACTGCCCTCGGTGAAATGCAAAAGCTCAATGAAGAGGATCTTCTGCTGATCATCAGCAACATTCGTAGACTGCTGAAGGACTACTGACCCCCATACTTAAATACCGAAAAAGGAGATGCAACGGCATCTCCTTTTTGCTTGGCGTGTCAAAGAACTCTATTTTTTATTTTTGTCACGCCAAGCAGGCTTTCAAAAATGTTTCCGAATTCGTCAAAATGATCCCGACGGCGTATATGATACGCCAAGCGGTCATTTTGACGGATAGCAGAAATTCTCGCCTTCTGCGGTCGGGAATTTTTTTGAGAGGCTAAAAAGGAGATGCAACGGCATCTCCTTTTTGCTTTTATTCTCTGTTTTTTCGCTTTTCATAGTCATCCAAAGCATAGCGGAACTGCGTCTCATAGAGTTCCCGATAAACGCCGTTCTGCTCCACCAGCTCCTCATGACGACCGCGCTCGACGATCCGACCGGCTTTCATTACCAAGATCTCGTCTGCTGCCAAGACCGTGGTCAGACGGTGAGCAATAACGATGGATGTACGCCCCTTCAGAAGAGGACCGATGGCATCCTGGATCAGACTCTCGGAAATAGAATCCAACGAAGAGGTGGCTTCATCCAAGATCAACACCTTAGGATCCTTCAAAATGGCACGTGCGATGGAAAGCCGCTGCTTCTCACCGCCGGAGAGCTTAAAGCCCCGGTTGCCGACCTCCGTATCGTAGCCTTGGGGCAGAGTCATGATAAAATCGTGGATATTGGCTTCCCGACAGGCTCGCTCCAATTCCTCATTCGAAGCGTCATGCTTGGCATAGAGCAAATTGGCACGAATGGTATCGTTGAACAGATAGGTTTCCTGAGTCACCGCCGCCACCTGCCGCCGCAACGCAGTCAGATCCCATTGGCGAAGATCCACGCCATCCAAGGTGACGCTTCCTTCCTCCACGTCGTAAAGCCGAGGAATCAGATTGACCAGCGTGGATTTTCCGCTTCCGCTGGCACCTACAATGGCGATGGTCTTCCCTGCGTCTGCACGGAAGGTGATCTCCTGGAGCAAATCCTTTTCCTTGGTATAAGAAAACGCAACGTCATGAAACGCCACGTCACCGCGTACCAGTTCCGGCTGATGTCCGTCCACCGGGTTTTCTACGTCCGGCTTCAGATCGAAATACTCAAAAATACGACTGAACAACGCCATAGAACGGATGACGTCTACCTGGATATTCAAAAGCTGATCCACCGCATGGTGCAGGCGATTGACCAGCGACACAATGATCGTCACGTCACCCACCGTTAAAT
>JAZNVY010000288.1:0-9471 GCA_045593105.1 Eubacteriales bacterium | reverse complement strand
GACAACGTCATCGCCTTTGCCGGTTCCGGCAAGCGCGAGGCGATGGACAAGCCGCTTTCAGCGCGTTGCGAGGAAGTCATCTCCAGCCGGCGGCCGTTTTTGGCAGACGACGAGCACGCCTCTTTTCCGCTTTTGCGCGATCAGGAGCAGCTGAAGGTTTCCGCCTCCTGGCCCATTCTGGCAGGCGGAGACATCATTGGGATGATCGGGCTTTTAGACACCACCGAAAAGCGGGTGACCGAGACCGAGGAAAAGCTCCTCTACGCCGGAGCGCTCTTTTTAGGAAAACAGATGGAAGGATAAAAACAGACAGTATAAGACGTTTTGCCTTATACTGTCTGTTTTCTGTTTATTGAATTTCTACCGAGCGCACCACAACACCGGCAGCCGCAAACCCATTTGAAATAGAATGAGAGGTCCCGGACAGCCATTCCGCAGTATCAACGTAATAGCCTTTATCCTCCTTAAACTGGTCGGTCGTAAAGGCGATTTTGATATCATACAAATGCATGTACTTTACAACTTTTGTAGATCCATCGGGAAGCAGCCGCAAAGTATCGGAGTTTTCCACCTGAACTTCGGTTATCGTGCCTAAAAAAGTATCTCCTTCATAGAGGGCGTCCCCAACTTGAAAGGCATCTTTCAGAAACTCCTGCCCTTCCGCGATCTCTATATGATATATCGCAGTCTTCGTTTCTCCCAGCTCTTTCTGAGGATTGATTAAGCGTAGCGACATTCCGACTACGCCGACGATCACCAGAAGCAACACCAGAAGATCAAAGATATTGATCTTTCCAAAAAGGCGCCCTTTATCATCCATTAATCTCATTTCTGCACCTCCTCGATATCCCAGATGGTCATGATCGACCGTGTGGTATCACTCTGAGGATAGAAAACCATCCCGATATATAAGACGTTATCCTTAACGGTAAATCTACCTTTCTCGACAAAGCCCTGCACCTCGACCTTCATCTCGATCAGTTTTCGTTTCGGATCCACGACATCCACATCATAGCCTTTTCCCTCATCAAATACTTCATAAACCTTATCCATCAATTTCAAGTCTTTGATAACACCAAGCTCACCCTTACGGTTTTGAAAATACATCGTATCGCCGATTTTATAGTAATCATACGGATCGTCGGTGGCCTGCGTAAAGCGCAAGGTCATTTCATAAGTCTTCAATTCTTCTTCCGCGGACTCGTTACCGCGTCCAAAGAACAGGACGACGCCTGCAACGACTGCCAGCAGAACAACGCCGCAGATCAGGCCATCCAACCAGGTAAAATGTCTTTTTTTCATGATTTATCCTCCTTTTTCAGCACTTCCGACGCGGCAAAGCCCAATACAATCATGATCCAGAACAACTGGAACACCCGATAATTATACCACGTATAGTCAAAAGCGCTCTGCACCATCAAGCCCCAAAGCATGGCGCCAAAGCCCAGCATCAACGGGCGGTCTTTACTCCCCACATAGGTTTTTGCAAGATTCATCCGTCGTTGATAGGCCAACCAAACGGTCATAATATAGAGTAATCCGGCGATACCAAAGGAAACTGCCGCTTGGAAAAACAAGCTATGGGAATGGGGAGCAATGACGCCGGTGAGGGCAAAATAGGGATAGATCGCATTATAAGCCCCTTCGCCTACGCCCACACCGCCAAGCCAATAATGAGCCAGCATCAGCGCCGTCCCGATGTAGATCATGATCCGATAGTTGGTAGACGTATCGCTCATATTTCCAATACTAAGAATCCGGGCAGCCACGCTCTCCGGCATAGCAAGAATTGCCAGCGGAACACCCAATGTCATGACGGCTACCGTCCATTTCTTGCTCAGGTGCCATAAGAACACCAACGCCGTCAGTGCTATGCCCACGTAGCAGCCCCTGGAATAGGTCAGAACCATATTAATAAGAAGCAAGAGGTCGATACCCAAAAGAAGCGCACGCTTCTTCCCCTTACAATAAAGTGCAAAGCCGGCAACTACCGGAATAACCAGCAGCAAAAACTCGCCATACACATTCGGATTGGCAAAGGTACTATATACGCGCAGTTCCAACCCTTCAAAAAGGGCGGTATCCGTCCAAGTAGTATCCACCATTCCGGAAAGATACTGGAACAAACCGTAAAGACCGCTGGCCGTCGCGCCGATGGTCAACGACCAAAGGCTGGCGGTCAATCGGGAGCGGCGATCAATGATCCGTCGCAAAAAGGGAACGCAGGAAAATAGCCCCAGCCACATGAAAATAACCTTGAAGGAATCGGCGCGGTCAAAGGAAAAGAGCGCCGATACCACGCAAAAGAGCGGAAAGATCATCAGCAAAAGATCCACGCCGTCCACCGCTTTGCCCTTTTGACCGCCAAAGGCACGAGCAAAGAAATAGCAGATCACCAGAAGCAGGCTCAGCGCCCAGCAAAGGCTGGTTCCGCAAAGAGGAAGCAACGCCATAAGAATACAGGTCATGGCAATGGGCGAAATGGAAAACACCATTGGCAAAACCGCCAAAACGACGGCGGCACCTATTCCCAAGGCCACTCCGACAAACCAACCCAAAGCGCCACCTAAAACGCCGCAGAGACAAAGATATGCGCTTAAGGAGCGTCGTTTTTTACCTGCCGGATAGGAGAAGCGTTTCCCAAGCAAGGAACCGCTCAACCAATCGGAGACCGACGCACCGGAAGTGAGCAGAAAGACGGAAATCCCCAGGAGGATCAGCAGTCCGCCTGCCATCACCCACCGGGTCGTAACCAGCATCCGTAAAGAAAGCATGCCCAGCAACGGCGCCAGCAACCATAAAAGCTGCGCCATCGGCAACGCGCAAAAATTGCCCCAATAATCATAGAGCCAACCTAAGAGCCGGCTTTGACCCATGGCTTCGACGGTTTTTTCCACCGGATGGACGCGGTTCAGCACCGCCGCCAGACCGGAATGTTCTATGGCATTGGGAAGCCGCCCACCAAAAAGGATACTTTGACGGGCTGTTTCTTTTATTCTATTGCCAATACGGCGTCCAAAGTTGATAATCAGACTACCGTCTAAAAGATCCCTCATGATCTGCTCCCCTTTTTATAATCTATATTATATTTTACCACAGCATTCCCGTCCATGCAACCAAAAAATCCGCCATGCTACTGCATGGCGGATTTAGATTTAAATATAACGCATGGGATTGACCGGAGAACCATTGATCCGCAGTTCAAAATGCAGATGGGGGCCGGTACTGTTACCGGTGGAACCGATCCGACCGATCTGCTGACCCTGGGTCACCTTATCGCCCACAGACACCGTCTTGGAGCTCATATGCGCATACCAGGTCTCATATCCATTGCTATGGCGGATCTTAACCATGATGCCATAGCCGCCGGACCAACCGGCTTTGACGACCGTACCGCTGGCAGAGGCATAGATGGCCTTACCATAGGCGCCGCTCATGGTCAGATCCACGCCCACGTGTCCGCGATATCCGCCATAGGCGCAGGAGGTATAACCGCCGCTGATGGGACGGATAAATGCGCCGGTTCCGGCCAACGAGGAGAACGAATTAGGATAATTCTTAGTTCCTACATATAGCTCACGGGTCACCGGCTCACGGGTCACCACCGACGAAATGATATCGGTATTGGTCTTAACGCCGTCCACATAGGTCACTTCCGCTGTGATGGTCTTACTACCCTTTTGGCCGGCAGTTTTGACCTTTGTCTGGTTCACATAGAGATTATCGTCCTTAATACGGACGGTGGAATAATTGATCTCCTCATCATAGGTGATGGTACGCACTACCTTGACGCCCAAATAGACGTCCGGCGTAGAGATCAGCATCTTCCGGCCGGGGATCAGGCGCCGCTCGTCCAGTTCCGGATTGAGATAATAAAGCATCTGACGGGAAACGCCCGTCTTTTTGACGATATCGCTGAGATAATCGTCCTCTTCGATGGTATAATACCGCGGATTGGTAGAGCCCTCAAAAAGAGCGTGCAGCTCCTGCACCGTCTTCAGCGTTCCGGGAGAGAACAGTCCCGTCCGAACCTCTACGTTGCTGACAAATTCGATGCGCTCGTTTTCGACACCGGTCTCATACGGCTTTTTCAGTTCGTTCAGTACTGATTCAATGGTGGACTTTTGCTCTGCAGCCGCTACCAAGGTACCGTCCACATAGAGACCGAAGTGATGACCGATCTCCTCCGTCACTGCACGATACGCCTGAGCATAAAGGCTATCGGTGTCCGGCATTTTATTCTTCTTTATAAAGACAAACTGATACTCCGGCGCCGTATACATCGTATAGTTTTCGCCCAGCGTTTCTGCAAGGTTTTTCTCCACCGAGGTAACAGCACCGGCAAATTCCGTCTCGTTGCGGACATAAGAGACCACCTCATCATCGATGGTCACCTCCAACGCGACGGTATAGCTACGGAAAAAAAGCATCAAGCCAATGATGGCTATACCGCTGAATACCGGCGCCCAATAAGCAAAATCATCAACAATACTATGCGCCGCCCAAACCAAGAGCTTGGAGAGATGAACGTACAGCCATTCGGCCACCTTCATGACCCATTCGCCGACGCCGCAGATCTTTTCAAAAATCGCTTTCGGGGTGCACTTCTTTAAAAACCGCATAGCCGGCAAAATCGTCGCACGAAAAATGATTAAAAACAGATTTTCAATAATCCAGCCGGTCTGATAAATAAATCGGCCGACGCCATAGATCACGCCAAAGACAACTAAAAGGATATTCTTTGCCGTCGGATTCATCGGTGCACCTCCTCTCAAAAAATAGTTACAAAATGGTTACAATCTGTAACAATCATACACGATTTTACACGAAATGTCAATGGAAAGTTTTTCTATCGCGTAAAATAAAGAAGCGACCGGGTTATCCCGGTCGCCTTCTTTTATTCAAAGATAGATTTCTGAACTTGATCCTTGGATTTCTGCATTTCACAAAGGGTCGCATATTCCTCGGCCGTCCAGGCAGTCTCGTCAATGGTTGCAACTTTAATCCCAACACTGATCTTCGTGCCGTTATGCTTGATATAGCCGACATAGCCGTCCGCTTCCTCGCCACCAAAGACTACGGTGAACAGATCACACACCTTACCGTTCAGATTGGCAGAGAATATAATGGTATCAACACCGTCAACCTTCTTATCTACCACCATCATCTGGTCGATCCATTGAGAGGGATATTTCAGGACGCCATAGGGAGTATCTACCTGCACTACGCTGACGTCAACTTTTACGACTTCATCTTCTTCGCTTTCTTCCACAGGCTCCGCGGGCTTACCGATCTTCACAAGAATAACTACCTGCAACGACAGAATGGCAACCAGCAATAAGGTGATAATGGTTAAAAAAACATTGTTTTTCATAAAAACTCCTCGTTCCGTATTATTGATAACTATATTATACAATAAAAAAACTATGCGGTCAAGGCTTTCGCCTTGACCGCATAGTAATTAGTTAATTACGCCAATGGTTTCATTAATTATGCCCACACAGTAGGTCTACCATTTACGACATAGCACTGAGCACCGTTGTTCCAGGTAACCCATGCCTCGTGAGACAGTCTACCAGCGGTGAAGTGATAGTTGTTTTCTGCAACACCAAAGGCCTCAGCAACATAAGCGTAGTTGCCCTTCAGACCCCAGACGCCTTCGTAGAGATAATATTCAATAACGAAGTAGGGATCACCGTTGATATAAGATACACCAGTTCTGAAGGGTCTACCATTATCCATGTAATAATCGTGACCATTTACCCAAGTGTCACGCTTACCATGAACCAGCACACCTTGATCAAAGAGATAACCACGGCCAGCTTCAATACCCAGCGTCGCAGCAATAGATTCATCGTACATGGTCCAAACGCCATCAGCATAAGTACCGTCGATCAAGATATAATAGAGTTGACCATTAATCTCGAAAGCACCGCCAATAGCAGGTCTACCCATGATGAAATCATATACCTTGCCGTCAGTCCATTCGGCCTTCACGCCATCGACCAGTTTACCTTCAGCAAAGAGGTAACCCTGACCGGCAGTGATGCCAAGCTCTGCAGCGATAGCCTCATCATTCACAGATACAGGACCATCAGCAAGCTTATAGCCGTTTACAACGTAAACCTTCTCTTCGCCAATAGTATAGACACCGGCAGCAGCGGGTCTACCATTGACGATGTAGAAGGTATCACCAGTAGACCAAACGCCGTATTCACCGTGAACCAGCTTACCTTCGTTAACGAGGTAATTGTTGTTTACGATGTAATGAACGCCGGTAATGGAGGTGTCAACTTCGCCACAGACGGAGCAGACGACGTAGCCGTCAGCGATTGCCAGTGCACCGTGAGCAATGGTGGGAATTTCTTCCTGAGCAACCAGGATCTCGCCACAGACGGAGCACTTCTTACCTTCGGTCAAACCGGTCTCAGCGCAAGTAGCGTCCTTAGCAGGCAGGATCTCTTCGGTATGATCAGCAACAGGAATCTCTTCCTGAGCAACCAGGATCTCGCCACAGACGGAGCACTTCTTACCTTCGGTCAAACCGGTCTCGGTGCAGGTAGCATCCTTAGCAGGCAGGATCTCTTCGGTATGATCAGCAACAGGAATCTCTTCCTGAGCAACCAGGATCTCACCACAGACGGCGCACTTCTTACCTTCGGTCAAACCAGCCTCGGAGCAGGTAGCGTCCTTAGCGGGCAGGATCTCTTCGGTATGAGGCAGCTGCTCGATAACTTCCTCATAGGAGTCACCGCAAGAGCAGGTGTAGGTCTTCTTACCGGGAGCAGTACAGGTAGCCTCGGTAATGGTCTCTGTGTACTCGTGCTTATGCAGAGTAGCAGTACCGGTAGCGCCTTCCAGTTCAACTGCGGTGCTATCAGCCTTAACGACATCAGCAGCAGTAACTGCGAAGGTTACTTCGTCAACCTTATTCAGGATGTTGAAGTTCAGAGTGGCAACAACGCCATCCTCAACGATGTCCTCACCGCTTGCAACGGAGAAGGTAGCGGTAACAGTACCGTCTTCATTCTCGGTGTAGAACGGATCGGTGTTGATGTAGTAATTCAGGTCGCCGGCAACAACTTCGACGATCTCAAGATTAGCTGCATCAAAGGTTACGTTCAGAGTCATACCAGCAACGCCGGGGTTGTTCTTCAGAACGACGTCCACAGCAGCAGTACCGGTAGCCTCATCGATGGTGGTGTCAAGAGCAAAGCCCTTCACCTTTTCGATGACTTCCGTATAGGTATACGGACAGGTCTTACAGGTATAGGTCATCAGACCTTCTGCGTCAACAGTAGCGGAAGTGGTAACTTCGCTATTGAAGTTGGTAGCAGCATGGCTACGGTCATAACGGGTTCCGCCACAAACAGTACAGAACTGATCAGCCAAGTGAGCGTGAGTCTCGTCTGCACTATCCTCTACGTAACGATACTCAGTCGTACAAGCTTCCTGAATATCATCAGCGTGAGTACAATATGCGGCAACGCCATCGATCTCGGTAGCATAGTCGCAACGGGTCTGGTGAGTCCAGACATAGTCCTTACCCTCAAAGAAGTTATTGAGGAGAACGGTATTATGCTCATGAGCAGCGTTTGCAACGGTCACTTCGGTATCCGCAGTAACAACGATGGTCTCGCCGCCGATGGTCAGCTCGGTGCCGCCATTTGCATAAGCATACAGGGTATTGCCTTCAGCATCCTTCAGGGTGATCCGGAAGGTGCGGTCAGCTTCAGTTGCATAAACGGTCTTGCCGTTTTCAACCTTGTAGTAGGTCAAGCCGTTGCCCATATCGGTAGCATTGGCATTCAGGAGGTAAGCCAGCTCACCGGAAGCAGCAACCTGAGGCAGCAGGTTGGAATTCTCAATGGTGTTTGCTTGATAATTGGTATTAACACGGGAGAACCGGTGACCAATTGCATAAGCGTTAACAACGATCTCCTTCTCAGGATCGGTGCCGTTGTAACGAACAGCCATGCCATAGCCGGTCTCTTCGTCTACGATCAGGGTGGAAGCATCGTAGGAGTTATAAACTGCACCGGATTTCTGACCCCAGTCGTTCAGACCGGAAGCATGGAGCAAACCGGTAACGGTAGCGGTGCTATAGCAACCGTCGATTACCACACCGGTCAAGCCACGGCCGACGATAGCGCCGACGGAAACGTCAGCCTCCAACTCAACGATACCGTTATCGGAAGCAGCGATGATCTCTTCTTCGGTCAAACCGCAATAGTTCAACTCAGTCGCGACTGTGGTAACGTCAGCAGCGATCCAGCAGTTAATGAATTTCGCACCGCTGGAAGCCTGGCCGGCGAAACCACCAACACCCATGGAGTTGGAACCAGACTTCTGGTTTACAATACCCCAGTTGGCTTTGATCGCACCGGAAGCAATGCCCAAGTTCTTGATGGTACCGGTCCCGGACAAATAGCCGACCAGACCAACATAGTACTTATGAGATTCGGGAGTAGCCTCAACAAGGAGGTTCTCGAAGACGTGGCCGTCACCATCGATGGTACCGGCGAATACGGTGTTGTTACCGTAGTTGAGAGGCAGAACAGCTTCGCCCTTCATGTCGATATCGGCAGTCAGAGTCAAGGTCTCGCCTGCAAAATCGTGATCCTTCTTCGCAGCGGCTGCTTTCCAGTCGTCTGCATCGGAGATCGCCCAGGTCTTCACATCAGCGAATTTCTCAAGAGTATTGTACTTATAGGGAACGTTGCCCTGTACTTCATAGTTCAGAGCGTTGTAAACAACCAGAGCCTCATTCAAAGCAGCGGTTGCAGCGTCGATGTCTTCGCCATCAACCAGAGCCAGAGCCTCTGCCAGCTTAGTAGCAGCAGCCTCGATGGCGTCCTTCTCGGTGAAGAACTCAAGGACGTCTGCATAGGTGGTCAGGAAAGCATCAAGGTCTGCCTTAGCAGCCTCAGCCTCGTCAACGAGAGAACCCTCTACCTCGGTGGGAATGATGGTCACGATGATCATCTTATCTTCGTTGGTAGGAGCAAAAGCAGTGATCTTGCCATCAACGATCTCGCCCTCGTTGATTGCATAGGTGCAAGCGCTGGTATAAGCAGCGGTCAGCTCAGCAACGTCGACAACTTCACCAACGTTAACATAAGCAGCACCGATCTCTTCGCCGTAGTTTACAGCGATGATCTTCACCGTCATGTTTTCCTCGGTACCAAAGTCAGGAGTGGTACCGTTCATGGTCCAGAGCTGCTCAACGCCAGCCATGTTCAGCTCAGCAGCAGCCTGAGCGGCGGTCACATTGGCGTCAGCCTTGACGTTGGTAGCATTTATGGTCGTATTGACGCATCCTACACCAACGCCTTTTGCAGCATCCGTATATACATTGCTAATGTTAATGGTCGAAGCCGGATCCGGATGATCCTCGTCACCGGCATAGATCGCGATGACGTTATCGTTAGCAACGTCAACTTCACAGGTAGAGCCTTCCTCTTTGGCTAC
>JAZNVY010000287.1:0-1851 GCA_045593105.1 Eubacteriales bacterium | reverse complement strand
GCCCGGCTTCTATCCGGTGGATGAATACGATCTGGCCGGCTTTGCCGTGGGTATCGTGGACGAGGAAAAGGTGCTGGACAATAAGTCCATGAAGCCCGGCGACGTGGTGATCGCTCTGCCCTCCAGCGGTGTTCATTCCAATGGTTTCTCCTTGGTTCGTAAAGTCTTTGACGTAGAGAAGGCCGATATTAAGAGCCCTGTCGCTGAATTGGGCGGTAAGTCCATCGGTGAGACGCTTCTGACTCCCACCAAGATCTATGTGAAGCCCATGGTTGCACTCTTTGAGCAGGTGAAGGTCAAGGGTGTCTCTCATATCACCGGCGGCGGTTTCTATGAGAATATCCCCAGAAGTATCCCCGACGGTCTGGGCGCAAAGATCGATAAGAGCGCGGTACGCGTCCTGCCGATCTTTGAACTGTTGGCTAAGGTGGGTAATATTCCCGAGCGCGATATGTATAATACCTTTAACATGGGTGTCGGTATGAGCGTTGTGGTGGCACCCGAGGATGCCGACCGTGCGATTGAGATCCTTAAGGCCAACGGGGAAGACGCTTACGTCATCGGTTCTATCGTAGAATCTGATGAAAAGATGATTTTGGTATAAGCCTATGAGTAAGACGAAGATTGCCGTGCTGGTCTCCGGCGGCGGCACCAATCTCCAGGCGTTGATCGATAGCGTGGGCACTGTGCTGAATAGCGGTGAGCTGGCGCTGGTTCTTTCCGGTAATCGCAATGCCTACGCACTTGAGCGGGCGGCTAAGGCCGGCATCCCTACTGAGATCGTGGTGAAAAAGGAATGTGCCGATCAGGCGGATTTTGAAAAGAAGATCATTGCGGCTTTGGAAAAGCATGGGATCCAGCTGATCGTTTTGGCGGGATTTATGAATATCCTCAGTGCCGATTTTACCGATCGGTATCCGGAGCGGATCATCAACGTTCATCCCTCCTTGATCCCCTCGTTCTGCGGAAAAGGCTTTTACGGTCTTCGGGTGCATGAGGCGGCGCTGGAATATGGCGTGAAGGTTACCGGTGCTACGGTGCATTTTGTGAATGAAATTCCGGACGGCGGACGGATCCTTGCCCAAAAGGCGGTAGAGATCCAAGAGGGGGATACCCCGGAAGTCCTTCAAAAAAGAGTGATGGAGCAGGCGGAATGGATCCTGCTTCCCCAAGCGGTGGAAAAGGTATCTGCCGCCATCGTGAAAGGAGAAACAGTATGAACATCTATGAGATCAAATCTATGGGCGAGCGCATCGCCGGCAATAGTTACGTAGGTCGCGGTATCGTCATCGGTAAGACCGAAAGCGGTAAAAAGGCCGCCACCGCTTATTTTATCATGGGGCGGAGCGAGAATAGCCGTAACCGCGTTTTCACCGTCAAGGATAACGCCGTGTTTACCGAGCCCTTTGATCCCTCTAAGGTAGAGGATCCTTCTCTCATCATCTATGCGGCGGTTCGCAACCATGAAAACAAACTGATCGTCACCAACGGCGACCAGACTGATACCATCTGGGAAGGACTCAAGAAAGGGGAGAGCTTTGCAACTGCTCTGACCACTCGCGAGTTTGAGCCGGATGCGCCCAATTTGACGCCGCGTATCAGCGGTATGATCACCTTCGGTGAAAACGATTTCACCTATGAGATGAGCATTTTGAAGAGTGCTGATGCAGAGGGTACTGCTTGTAACCGCTATCATTTTGCTTACCCTGCTTTAAATGGGTTGGGTCACTTTATTCATACCTACGTCTGCGATGGCAATCCCATCCCCACCTTCCAGGGCGAGCCGGAGCGTGTCTGCATCCCCGATGATATTGATGCTTTCACCAAGGATATTTGGGAAAACCTGGATGC
>JAZNVY010000286.1:0-7759 GCA_045593105.1 Eubacteriales bacterium | reverse complement strand
ACGACCACATTAAAGGCATTCCCCAACTGATCAAGCACTATTCCATTCCCTTTTACGGCACGGAGGGCACCCTGCACGCCGCCAGTGTGGAGGGGATTGATCATCAAAATCAACCCTTTTCGGTGGGTGATTTTCAAATCTCCCCCATCGAAACCAGCCACGACGTAGTCTCCCCCTGCGGCTATCGCATTTCTGCCGAGGGAAAATGTGTTTCCGTCGTGACCGATACCGGAAAGATCACCCCCTCTATGATGGATGCACTCTCCGGCTGCTCCCTCATTATGCTGGAGAGCAATTACGATCCCGAACTGCTGGAATACGCGCCTTATCCTGCCATGCTGAAACGGCGGATCCGTTCCGACCAAGGGCATCTTTCCAACGGCGATTGCGCCTCTATGCTGGCACTTAAAGCGTTGGAAGGAACTCTTCATACCGCCGTATTGGCGCATTTAAGCGACCATAGCAACACCCCTCTTACCGCTAAAATGGCAGTATTAGACGCCTTCGCCCAATACGGAATTGAAGACGTTCAATTGGAAGTAGGCGGACCTTTCTGCCCTGTACTGGAGGTTTAAAATATGAAATGCACCGTCATTTGCACCGGCGCACTCAAAGAAAAATACTGGAAAGAGGCCGAGGCGGAGTATGCAAAGCGGATGAAGCGCTTTGGCGGATGGAACGTCATCGAATTGCCGGAGGTCCTCTTGCCGGAGCGCCCCTCTCAAAAAGAGATCGACCAAGCGCTCAAAAAAGAGGGAGATGCCATTTTGAAAAAGCTTTCCAATCAGTGCTATCCCATCGCGCTCTGCATTGAGGGAAAGCCCTGCTCCAGTGAGCAATTGGCCGCTATGGTGGCGGCAATTCCTCAAGAGGGAAAAAGCGAGATCACCTTGATCATCGGCTCCTCTCACGGACTGGCGCCGGAAGTCAAAGCGGCCTGCGCCCGGCGACTTTCCATCTCCCCCATGACCTTCCCCCATCAGATGATGCGGGTCATTTTAGCGGAGCAGTTTTACCGCGCCCATAAGATCAATGCCGGCGAAAGCTACCATAAATAAAAATACCGCAGATCCAAAAGGATCTGCGGTGTTTTTATT
This sequence comes from Eubacteriales bacterium, assembly GCA_045593105.1. Lineage (GTDB taxonomy): Bacteria > Bacillota > Clostridia > Oscillospirales > QAKW01 > QAKW01. The sequence continues at coordinate 6,662 of JAZNVY010000286.1, read as the reverse complement.
TGATTTTAATCGGATCAAGCAGGCTCCTTGGTATCGCCATAGGGATCCCATTCAACCTTACCATTCAGATATTGCAGCAACAAGAGTGCGTCAGCAATACCAACCTCGCCGTTGCGGTCTGTATCAGCGGCACGCAATTCAGCAGGAACTTCCTGGCCGACTCTCCATTGCAGGATCATCTGTGCATCGTTGGTCTCCACACGACCATTTGCATCGACATCGCCCCACATATGTTTGACGACTTCGACGATTGCTTTTCCTTCACCAATCGCAACGAAGTCACCGCGGAAGTTAACCGCACCGGTCTCGCCGGGATTCTTTGCGATCAAATTGGCTTCGAAAGCAGTCATGGCATAAGCGGCATCATCCAGAACCTTGAACTTCAAGGTGGTCAACACCTTACCATCGGTATCAGCAGCAAGGAGATCTCCATTATTCAGATAGGTCAGAACAACCCGTCCATCGGTAAGCTTATCGTTGGCACTGAACACACCGAAGACGCGATGATTCTCGACGCCTTCCAGTGCGAAAACAGCGGCATCGAAATTGATGCACAGGTTCATACCGGCAATGCCGGGGTTATTAACCAGCTGAACCTTCACTTCGATGGTCTCACCACGCTGAGCGGTCTTGGGCATCTCAAGGTTGATACCGGTACCGGTCAGAGCAGCGATCTCGCCATACTTGTACGCCGAGCAAATGGTACACTTGAATTCTTCAATACCGGCCACACCGTAACCGGCTTCCTTAATGACCCTGCCGGTCGTTTCCCAAACATGACCCTTTTCAGTCTCTTCTTCTTCATAGAAGTAGCCACATTCGCAGGTATACCGGATATAGCCCTTGGCAATATCGGTATGCGGAACGGGCACGGCAGTAAAGGTACAAGCCACCTCAGCAGTATAGGGGCAGTCAGCACAAGATTCCACGTGCTTGGAAGCGTTCCCATAGGTGCCGTAAACATGGGTATAAATCTTATTGCACTCTACGGTTGTACTGTAGCCGCAATCGGCACAATACTTCTCATGGCTGATGCTGCCGGCGATCTGCCGATACTGCAACGTACAATCCACAATCTCATTACGGTCACAACCATTGGGTGTCTTACAAACCACACGGTGAGTGCCGTTTTTCAAGTCTGTATACTCATAATCGTGCGCACAAGCAGCCTGCTTAATTACAGTATCTGCAGTGAAAACAACCGCGGTCAGATCGGTATAACCTTCCCAGGTCTTATTCTTCAGCGTGTCGGACAAGCCAATCAACTTACCTTCCGAATCAGTATAAAGATACTGATCGTCGCCGGCGTCCATATCGAAGGTCACCTTATAGGTAATACCCGTATCGCTCATGACCGGCTGACCGTTCACCATTGACCAGGTCTTCTCAGCACCGGAGTTATTGATGGTCCAGGTCGCTTCACCGGACGTGATCTTATCGACGCCGTTGGTCGCATTGATGGTCTTTTTGGTTGCATGCGGATCGTGGAGGATCTTACCACAATCGGTATAGACATTGGTCGCAACCACATTACCGGTACCTTTCTCCGCGTCAGAATGTCCAGAGAAGATTGCATCGTTAGCGGTTGGACTATTGCCCATAACAATCAGGTTCTTCACCGTCACGTTGGCCGCGCCGGTTACGGCACCTGCCATAACGGAATAATGAGATTCTGCAAACTTCGAATTAAAGACACCGACATTTTCAATCGTAATATCCTGCGAAATCTCACCGGCAAAGGCAGACATACCTGCATTGGTTTTACCCTGAATAGTGTTATTATACAGATAGCAGTTCTTGATCACCATACCTGCCTTATTGGCACGACCGATCACAATACCGGTATTACCGGTGGCGTAACCACTGTTGATGGTACAATTCTTGATCGTCAATCCGGAAATCGTAATTGCATGAGCACCATTACCTATGAAGATACTCGGACGGTTATTCTCGCTGGTACGACCGGTGGTATCGTTGGTGACATTATCAAGCGTCAGGTTTTCAAACAGGGTGTTTGCACCGGTTGAACCTACAAGGAATGCAGTATAGTTGGTCATGTCGGGCTGGGTCTTACAATCTTTAAAGACCAAATCGCGGATAGCGCGACCGGCATAAGTACCCAACCAAGAAACGATCTCAATATCCTTATAAGAAATATTGATGCCGCTAATGACACTGCAATTGCCGCTATTTTCAAGATCGCCGTCCAAAGATGCCACCAGGCCGTTCATATTGTTGACATCACCATCGACGTCGGGATAGAGATCCGCCGTCCAGCCGGTAACATCGATATCATTCAAGATATAAACCGTCTGATCTACGGTAAGCTTCTTCTTAATCTGGGAAAGATACTCCAATTCTTTCAGATTAGATACGGTATAGTTCTTTTCTTTGGGACGATCTTCATACTCCATGATGGGGCAGCCATAGAAATAGCTCTTCAAAAGGGCCGCATCCTGATCCACCTCAGCCTGAGTTTTGTAGGTCTTGTTTTTGACAGTAGCCAAAAGATCAACCAAGGGGATCGAACTCTCAAGGCTGGTATATTCATCCAGATTTTTGACATCCGCAAATTCATTAATAGCCTCAATCAGTTCCAAATAATCCAAGCCACCGACGAAGGTTACATTAACGTTGATCTGCATGCCGTTCGGCAGGGCGGTGATGGTCAGGACGTTGTTTGCATCAATGGTTGCAGCATAAGTCTCTGCCACCTTAAAGGTCGGATTGCCGACAGGGAAGAGATTGCCAAGTTCGATGCGATCAGAGGGATATCCATAGAAGGACTTTCCACCCTTCACATTGACTCTGATCGGCTGCTCCATTTCGCTGCAGAAACAGATCTGACCATTCTTGACGGTATAGTACTGACGACCAAACTCTTCATCATAGGTCGCATCGTGGTTCTTGTTCAGATTCCAAGCCAGTTCGTTAAAATCCAGGTCATCAAGAACCGTAACGTTCGTCAAATACTTATCGTTAGAAGCACTGTTGGTAATGGAAGATGCACCGCTTACGTAGACGTTCTTCAGCTGCTCGGCGTTCATCTTCTCATAGAGGTCTTTGCTAATATTACTGGATCTGACTGCGAAAAGATGACTTGTACCGGAAGCAGTACTGAAGCTGTTGTAAACCTGAGCATCGCCGTAGGTCCAGTCAAAGAGGCCGCTGGCACGTACGGTTTTGGTACATTCAACTTCCATGAAACCGATATTAAAGCAGTTGATGATCTTGAGCAGGCCGGTGTTACGTCCGAAAGCGGTAGCATCCACTTCCTTCGCCGTAATATTAGTAACCAGCTTAGCTGCAGTCCAACAGTGAGCAAAGGTGATATCGCTGGATCCTTTACCCATAAAGATACCGGCATAGGTTTCTGTCTTTCCTTCATCCCCCGTGCCTTCCAGCGTCACGGTACCGCTGGCAATACCCAGATTCTGAATCACCTGGCCGCCACCAGCACCGATACCGATCAAACCGGTAGCGGTGTGAACTGAAATATCCTGGTAAACATTCAGATTTTTAATAACATGGCCATGACCATCGATGTCGCCGGCAAAGGCATTCTCGGTACCCAAAGGTGCCATTTTGATGCCTTGCATATCCACATCATTCAAGAAGTGGATGGTAATATCGGAAAAACTATCTCTATTCTTTTGGTTAATTTCGATCGCAGCAAGCCAGTCTTCCACGCTCTTGATACCCCAGATTTTAGAGATACCAGGCTCGTAGAACCGCATCAAGGGATAAACAGGATACTCCAGATCCTCCTTAAGGGACATATCCATATTGACAGCTGCTTCCGCATAAGTTGCAATACGTACAATCGCCTCTTCGTTGGTCCAACTATCCTTTCGGGCATAAGCACCCTTCAGCTTATCTATGAATTCATAAATTTCGCCTTCTTTGACGAGGGTTTCCACATGACCGGATTCTACAAGAGCTTCATACTCGTCAATCAAGTCCTCGATGATAGACCAATCGGGAACCGTCGCAACATAGTTTAATTCTACATTTTCAGCCGGCATCGGGAAGGTATTATTCGCCGTATTGGGCATAATTGCCTCAGAATAAGAATCCAACTTATAACCGGCGTATTTCGGTAGAGCCAACACAGTCGTTGCATCAATATAGGAAACATCCGTATTATAAACGTAGTTGCCGATCCTCTTATTGATGGTCAAGGAATAAGTACCGGAATAAGCGTCCGCCGCAAAGACGGTTCTTTTATTCCTCAAAGCATACTTCTGGGTCATCAGATCGTTCAACCGAGCGACCAAAGAACCGTCGGTAGAATCAAGGTCCAGCCAGGTCTGCAGCTCCTTGGTCAAGTTTTTGGAGTCATGACCGGTGGGAATTCTATCGCCGACAAAGTAAGAGTTCACATACTCGTGGGTTTTGCTGATGTCGCCGTTACCGACCAGCAACGTCTTACGGTCGCCGAAGGAGGTATCGTAAACATTGACGTCACACCAGCAATCATTGAGGTAAACGTCGCCATCGGGGGTAGACACCAAACCTGCCTGGTTGTTCTGATTGATATCGTCACCGGACATGGTACCGGTGGCAAAACAGTTATTCAGCGTAATCGTACCTTCCACACGGTCTACCATGACGGCAGGATAGAAATAACGCTTAGAGACCGGCATCCAAATTCTTTCCAACTTGATCGTTGCATCGATCATACCGAGATCCTGGATGGTCGCGGAGAACACGGTAGAGAACAGCGCGGCGTTACCGTTGCTGTTACCCACGATGGCAGAATAGGCTGCCCAATTATAGATTATATGAGATTTACCGTTAAAGGTACCCTTATAACCGATGGTTTCCGAAACACCGGAGGAAATGGGAACATACCATTCTACCGGAATCAGATCCATGTCGTCCATATCAATGTCGTTGGTCAAAGTAACGTTGCCGTTGCCCCAGACCGTCATATTTATAAAGGAGGTGATGATACCGTAGATAAAGAGATCGTTCGCTGTCCCGATCTGGAGATCGTTCAGCTTACTGCTGGTGGCGGAGGTGAAACCACCATTTCTGTTATTTACCATGGTTTTGAAGAGCGCACTGCTGTTGGCCCAGGTTGCGGCGCCGTTTACGTTGGTCGCAGTATGAGCCACACGCTTTACAGCCAGATCCTGGCCATCATAATAAGCCAGAACCGGATAACCGACATTGGACTGCTCAAACTTGACGGTATAACCGCTTACCAAGCCTACAGTCAGGCCGGCCTTATTAAGCTTCGCAGCCAAGCCGGAGATTGCACCGGGCGCGACAGCCGTCGCATCATCGGTACCAACGATCTCCACACCGCCTACCAAGGTTGCACCGGCAGCGATTCGCTCCGCAACGCTGCCCAGCTTACCACGGCCGGTGATATAATAGTTGTTCTTATTGGCGTTTGCCATGCTGAAATCGGCGTTTACAATGACGCCATAGGGGTTCATTTCAGCAGTATAGCCATTGAAACCGGTTACGATTTCACCGGCATTATAGCAATTGACCGCGCCCTGCAAAGAACCGGACAGTTTACCGACGATACCGGCGGCCGTATCTTCATGGTTGAAGACCAGACCCAGGTTATAACAGTTATAGAAATAAACGTTATCACCCATTGCCGCACCGGCGATACCGCCCACGCCGGCAGTGCCGCCACCGATAATGGTAGCCGCATTCCAGCAGTTGCTGACGGTGGTGCCTTCATCGGCAGAACCGACGATACCACCGACGGTATTACGGCCGATCACCAAACCGCTGGCAATACCGATATTCATCAGGCTTGCACCCTTGGTATGGCCAAAGAGACCGATGCCGGTGGCAGCCTTACCATTGCTCATAATATAGAGATTTTCAATGACGAAGCCGTTACCGTCAAAGACACCGCTGAAGGGGGCGTTTACGTCGCCGCCCATTGCACCGATGCCGGTAAAGGGCTCCCACTCCATATCGATATCCGCCGTCTGATAAAACTTGATTCCTTCCATGGAATAGGGCTGAGTCGCCCCTTTATCATAGTTTTTGACGGAACCAAAGACCAATTCACGGATCCTGAAGATGCCTTCTTTACTGTTAACTTGATAAGCAGTCGCTGGCAACTTATTATCAGCCAGCTCGGCATCCTCAATGTTCGGCAGTTCCCCTGCAGAAACAAGACCGCTTTCACTGATGGTTTCATACTGGTCGTAGGGATTGGCTGCCTCAGCAGTGACAGGCAACACAAACGCCGCCAGCATCGTTATCATCATGATAACAGCCAGCAGACCGGATGTAACCCTCGTCTTTCTTGTGATCATCATCACAACTCCTCCTCGCGTACAATTTGCCCTTTTATCGCAGATAACGATAAAAAGGCTATTATATGCAACCATTGTACCACAATCATTGAATTTTGCAAAGAACCTTATGTTGTTTTTTTTGCACAATATGTGAAATCTTTTATATTTTTATTAATTATTTATGAAAAACAAACAGGGGCGCTGATGCGACCCTGTTTTACTCAAAAAAACCGATATTCCGTCACGGAAGTGAAGGTTTCGCCGGCACCGTATGTAAGGATTTCCCCTGCAGGCCTTCTTTTCCGATCAAAGTGAACTTTTCGGCCGCATCGAAGGCTGTCTTTTCTACCAGCCGTATTACTCCTTTATTTTCCAATCAACGGGTTC
>JAZNVY010000285.1:0-4449 GCA_045593105.1 Eubacteriales bacterium | reverse complement strand
CTCTTGATGGCCATAAATTCACCTCATAATAAACATATTATATATTTATTTTAGATGTATTATGTGTTATAATGTCAGAAATGAATATACAGTATATCTACAATATTTGGAGAAGTGGATTATGAAGAGAAAAACCTGTTGCTTTTTCGGTCATAGGACGATAAACGAAACCGAAGAACTAAAATTAAAACTTATTGAGATCATTAAGCGCCTGATTTTAGATGAAAAAGTGGACACTTTTCTTTTCGGAAGTAAAAGCCGTTTTGATAGCCTATGCCTTCGTCTTGTGACTGAAATAAAAGAAGTGCATCCCCAGATAAAACGAGTCTACGTACGGGCAGAATATCCCTATATAAGCGAACGCTACAAAAACTACTTACTTAGAAACTATGAGGACACCTATTACCCTAAAAAGATTATAAATGCAGGAAAGGCTTCATATGTAGAGCGCAATTATGAAATGATTGATAACAGCCAAATTTGTGTCATTTACTGCGACGAACAGGCTGCGCCAACCACACGCAAAAGCGGCACGAAAATTGCTCTTGATTACGCCATAAAGAAAGGCAAAAAAATCATTAGCGTGATGTGAAATTTCACCGTCACTGCCTCCTCACTTTTTTAAAAAAGGAATACAAAAATAAGGTTCGCAATGCGAACCTTATTTTTTATTGATTGATAAACTCCAAAATCATCTTTGCGAAGGGATTCACGCCGTTCTCATCTACTATTCTGCCATGTTCGCAATGTTTGCCATGGAATAAGATCATCTCGGTCTCATGCCCGAAATGCTTGAGAGTGGAGAGCACCAAATGGGTCTGCTCCAGCCGATTTTCCATATCGTTATCCGAAACGATAAAAAGCATCGGCGGATATTCTTCATCCACGCCAATATGATAAAGAGGCGCCGAATCATCCACTATCACCCGTCGGGTATCCAGTCCCCGCTCCTTCAATACGTTGAAATGAGCAGTAGGCTGACCTGCATCGTGAATAAATCCGTCAAAATCCATCGGGTTCAAGCCGTGAGCACCCAGCCAGCGCCGATCAAAGCAAAGCATCATGGAAAGATAACCGCCGGCAGAGCTGCCGCTGATGAAGATGCGCTTGCATTTTCCGTACTCTCCGATGTGCTTGACCGCCCAAGCCACCGCAGTAGCGGCATCCTCGATAAAATCGGGATACTTCGCTTCGGGATACAAGCGGTAGTCTGCCGAAGCCACGGCAACGCCGCCCTCTGCCACCTGCTGCGCCACCCGTACACGGCTTGGCTTGGTCTTGCTTCCGCCGATAAATCCGCCACCGTGGAAGTAGATCAAAAGATCAAATTCCTCCTGCTCCGGCAGATAAAGATCCAAAACGTTTGCAGGATGCTTTCCGTAAGAAATATCGCTGATCAGTTTCATGCCAAGATCTCCTTCAACTCTTCCTTCATAAATTCCTTATAAATATCGTATCCCACCTGATTAAAATGGATCTGATCCTCTACGAAGATATCCTTCCGCAGAGTCTCAGGATCAAAGCTTCCGGCATCCTCAGGCTTCACCCAGAAGGCAAGACAATCCTTATGCGAGATCAAGGTGGTATCCTCATGCCGTCTGCAATAGATTGCCAGCAGTTCATGAAATTCCTTCATATTAGTTTCGATCTGCCTGCCGTTAAACTTCAAGGTCGGACGGCAATCGCAAAGATAAAGCTTAATGCCGGGAAAATCGGTCCTTGCCCACTCTAAAAGTTTGGCAAGGTTGGTGACCACCTCTTGCGGACTGTAGCCAAATCCCCGATCGTTATGAAAGATGGAGACCACCAGCGCCTTCGGCGCCCAAGGCCTCACCGCCCGCGGATAATAGTAGAGCAGTTCCTCTGCGGTAGAGCTTCCAAACCCATGGTTGATGCATCCGGGAAGGTCCTCTTCCAAAGGACGATGCCCCCAGCGCTCCTTCCAGCGGGTAAAGCCGGAAGATCCGTAAAAGAGGATCTTCCCTTGCTCGATGGGTTGCTCCTCAAAGCGCAAAATCTCCTTTTCCAGTCGATTTAACTCTACTCTCGGCTCAAGCATTGGCAGTCTCCTTCTCCGCCAGCTTATCCAACTTTTTATTGCGGAAGTAGATGCAGAAATCGGCAAATACCATGACAAAGTTCAATACGTAAAAGAAAAGCACGTACCATTTCTCCGCAAAATCCGCCATATACGCTTCATTCATAAATTTAGAAGCAATACCTGCAATATAGCCAAAGAGAATAAGGCACAAAAAGGCCAAGCTCTTTCCCTTGGTGGTGCGCGCCTTATAGGACTTCATCACGTTCATCGGCCAGGAGGCGCCAAAACTAACAATCATAATAATTTCCAAAATTTCAGCCATTTTTAAAATTTTCCTTTTAAATCATCTTATTTTCCCGTTGCGATACGGACACATTCTTCGTCGTTTTTCAGCACCTTAAAGATGTGTGCTAAATTTCTGGCACAGGCAAGGTTCATCGCCTGACCGATGGTATTACTGCAGCCGTAAGGTGCTTTTCCGGCATAGGCGTTAGGGTAGTTCGCACTCCAAGCACCCTTGCAGTTCACGCCCAATTCATTCAGATAATCCGAACGATGATTCGAAAGCCCGCTTTCCACATCATAGCGATCCTCGGCGACCAATTCAGGCCAATAGCCCATGATATTGGCGGTTTCGGGGAAGTCTGCGTGACCGCCCATAAAGCCGCCGTTCTCCGCATAATCCTTCAGGACCTCCATATCCTTGTCGGTCAGCATGGGATATTCCGCCCGATGCTCCAAAAAGAAGGGATATACCTGCTCCGCCTTGGTCGTATATTTGGGTCTGTGCTGGACCACCATGGTGGCGTAATCCTTATTTTTGTACCCCTGCGCCCGCAGGAAAAAGCTGAGAAACGCCTTATTCCCCCCATGGGAGTTGACGATGAGAATTTTGCGAAACCCGTTACGGGCGATCTCATCGCAAAGCTCCTCCAATACCGTCAGCAGGGTGTGGGGGCTCAAGCTGATTCCACCGTGTGCTTTAAGCACCCTTTCGGGGTCTGTGCGGCTCTGAATTCCGATCATATCTCCCAGCCAAAGACCGGTGGGAAAGATCACCACATCCTCCATTTCAGCTGCCTGCTCCACGCAGGCCCTCGCTTTCATCGAGTCGGTGCCGAGGGGCAGCTGGGGACCGTGCTTTTCCAGACAGCCGAGAGGCAAAACGCAAAGTCCGCCGGACTTTTCAATGGCATCCTTCATTTCGTCAGAACGCAGATATTCCCAATTCATATGATTTCTCCTTACTCATATTTTTTTACCTTATCATACACCTTTTTTACCATATTGTAAAACATGAAATAAAATATCCTACTTTCACTTGAAAGTGATAGTAAACTATGCTAAAATAGACCCAAAGGAAGTGATTGAATGGAACTTTTGCAATTGAAATATTTCTGTCACGCGGCGGAAACCGAAAACTTTTCCGAAACCGCGCGTTTTTTCTTAGTTCCCCCCTCCAATATCTCTCAAAGCATTAAGCGCTTGGAGCAGGAATTAGGCGTCTCGCTTTTTGACCGGCGCGCCAACCGCCTCACCCTCAGCCAAGCCGGTAAAGGCTTTTACCGCCATACCAAAGCGGCGCTCTCCGAACTGCACCAAGGCGCAGAAGAACTAAAAAAAGCGATACTGCCGCCCCAACTGAAGATCTGCATCAAGGTCAACCGCCGGATCGCCATGCAGGCGGTGGAGCAATTCCGCCGCGCTTACCCGGAGGTAGATCTCATCGACCGCCACCACGCCGATCGGGACGACGGCTTTGATCTGATCATCGACGGCACCGATCACCGAGAAGAGGGCTATCAAAGCGAGGTTCTGCTTTCAGAGGAGATCGTCCTGGCCATCCGCAAAGACGACCCTCTTAGCCAAAAAGACCGACTGACCGCAAAAGACCTAAAAGACTATCCCTTCATCACCATGAACAGCGGCGATAATATCCATTCCGTCACCCGTGACGTCTGCCGCTCCATGGGCTTTGAACCCCGGATCGCCATCCAGAGCGACGATCCCTTTTATATCCGCCAATGCGTAGAATTGGGTCTTGGCGTCTCGGTCATTCCCTCCCTTTCCTGGCGAGGACAGTTTTCCGACGACATAGTCTTTAAGCTTATTCCCAATATAAAGCGAGTTACCTGCCTATATCAAAACAACAAAACATCTGTCAGCAAAAATATCGAGCGCTTTGCCGCCATGATAACCGAGGAATTCAGAAAAGAAGCTCAATAATTTAAAGCTGAATAAGATAAAAGGCGAAGCGCAAAACGCTTCGCCTTTTTAATTTTAGGATCTTCTCTCGGCGATCTCTGCCTTGATGTTTGCGATGAATGCGTCGAGGGAGAGAACTTCGGTCTCGGCGGTGTCGCGGTTTCTTACCGATACAGTGCCGTCCTCTACTTCCTTGGCGCCGA
>JAZNVY010000284.1:0-2480 GCA_045593105.1 Eubacteriales bacterium | reverse complement strand
CGCAAGCGGCCATGGTCAGCATCATTACTGCGATGGCGATCAACGCCAGCACTCTTTTCATCATTTTCATTGTTGTATCCTCCAAATTTTATTGCTTTACTTCGCTAAAGTGATAACATCATATCATGTCGATGTGATTTTGTCAACGGTTTTTTGAAAAAAACTTAAAATATTTAAAAACTTGCGTTTTGTTCTATTATGAATAGAAACTGCCGTGCTTTAACACGGCAGTTTCTTACCCTATAATTCTTTTATCCGTAATGATTCCATAAACATACGGAGCTCCAAAAATACGCTCCTTTTCCAATTTCACAACAGTCGGCTCCGTCACCATCATCGCTCTTTCGATGGTGGTTTTTCCAATCGTACAATTTGTATTCTCAAAATATAACGTATTCTCTCCTGTATGATAGGTAAAAGGAATACCTCTCTTAGTATAAAAAACCTCGCCGCTGTTTTTTTGAATTCTCTTCCAAATCATTTCAATGTTCATTTTTCTTTCTCCTCTATTACTTTAATAATGTACGAATGAAACTGCCGATAAAACTCAAAATAAACCGTATCATCTTAGTCCTCCTTTATATTTTTGCTTGGTATTGGTCACAGATGATTTCCAATAAATCTACATTATGGTGCAACGAACGACGATAATCAATATGCAAGCGCATCGCGGCAATCGCCTTTTGCAGACTGCCTTTTCCATAATCCTTTAAAATACGGTCGAAATATAATTTTGTTGCTTTTCCGCTAATCCCTCGTTTATAGAGTTCCCCTTTCAACATAGCAAGAACTGCATAGATCGTCATCATCGCATTATTGCGGTTCATTCCGGTCTCCAAACTAATTTGGTCTGCCAAAATGCCCACTTCCAGGCTCTCATCGTTTTGCGCTTTTTTCCCTGCTTTATAACAGGCTTCCAGCATTTCCTCCGTCACCTTCATATTGTTTCTCTTCGGAGTAGGCGGAATGAGTCTTTCCGTTACAATGTGCTCCACCGGACGTTGCTCTTGCAGTTTTTTAACCTGCTCCTCCAACACTTGAATGCGAGAAAGCATTTCTAAAATTACCTTTTCATATTGCATTGTTTTTCCTCCTTCTCATTTCTTTTGATTACACTATAACACACCATTCATTTCATGTCAATAGAAATATTTCTTTTTTATGAAATTTTTTATTTTTTAAATGAAATGTAAAGAAATATTTCTTTGCATTTCTTCTGTGATGCTTTTTCTATAATGCATTGCCTTTATGAGATTCATTTGATTGCGCAGTGATTTAAAAATCGGTATCTCTTACTTTGAGAGATACCGATTTTTTTAAATAAATTTATTTTTTTGTATGAGGAATGGCATGGGGCAGGTTCCATTTATAATGGGTCGCCAGCAGACGAAGCAGAAATGTAGTCAAAATACCGGCGGATGCCGCCGACCATTCCGCGCAATCGCACAGATGCATGATATAATAAACGGTTGTCCCGGCAAGAGCGGCGATGGCATAGATCCGCTTATTGAGCACAAAGGGGATCTCCCGAAGCATCAAGTCACGCAACAGACCGCCGCCGATGGCGGTGAGCAAGCCCATCAGCAAGACCAGCAGCCATTGCTTTTCAAATCCGGCCTCCATCGTTACCTGGGCGCCGGTGACGGCAAATGCGCCAAGTCCCAGGGCATCGAAGACGTTATTGATATGCTCGATGGCGTCCTCTCTGGAAAAATATCGTTCTTTGAGGATCCGCGCCACCCAAAAGACACCAAGTGCCGCGGCCACGCCGGCCAGCACCATCCAATAATTCGTGAAGAATGCGGGAGGCACCTTACCGATCAGCGTATCCCGGAGAATTCCGCCGCCGAAGGCGGTGATCAAGCCCAAAAAGGTGACGCCGAAGATGTCCATATTCTTTTTGACCGAAACCATGGCGCCGGACACCGCGAAGGCGACCACGCCGATCAGTTCCAATATCATAAACAAATAATGCATATTCCGCTCCGAAGAATTAGTTTCTTAAAGAATGGATGGGTGCCGGGATGCGGCCGCCGCGGTTAATAAACTTCTCACTACTCTCCCGATGGATAGGCATAATGGGCGCCTCACCCAGCAGTCCGCCAAACGCCACGCTCTCCCCCACGCCCTTCCCGATAGCAGGGATAACGCGGACGGCGGTGGTCTTATTATTGATAACGCCGATACTGATCTCATCAGCGATGATCGCCGAGATTGTAGATGCCGGGGTATCGCCGGGGATGGCGATCATATCCAGACCCACCGAGCAGACAGCGGTCATGGCCTCCAGCTTATCCAGGGTCAGAACCCCCTCACCGGCGGCGCGGATCATACCGGCATCCTCCGACACGGGAATAAAGGCACCGCTCAGGCCGCCCACATGGGAGGAAGCCATGGTGCCGCCCTTTTTGACGGCGTCATTGAGAAGTGCCAGGCAGGCGGTAGTACCATGAGTACCGCAACGCTCCAGACCCATCTCC
>JAZNVY010000283.1:0-4750 GCA_045593105.1 Eubacteriales bacterium | reverse complement strand
CCGGAACCAGGTAGTAGACCTGCTGATATGCTGCCGCCAGCTGCGGCAGTTTTTTCATAAGGGTTTCGGTTTTTCCGGTACCGCTGCGCCCTAAAAGCCAGGTGATCATCGCGCCTCTCCTTTAAGTAAATTTCTATCTCTATTATAAAGGTTTTTCGATGGAATGTAAAGAAAAAACAGACCCCCAAAAGAGGGTCTGTTTATTGTCAGTCTAAAACGCAGGTGACAAAAATTCCGTCGTGATCGGAGAAGATCCGTTTTCTGGGTCTTTGATCCTGCACCTTATAAGTCAGCTTGCTTGCGCCCTCCCCATTGGTGAAGACGAAGTCGGTAATGGCAGGCGCGGTATTCTCCTTGAAAAAGCCATGATAGGTGGGGGTCATATCCCGGGAATTTACCACCACGCGCAGATCCTTCAACGCCTCTTTCAAAATGAGGTATGCAGGACTGCCGATGGGCGCATCCAGATCCGCACCCAGCAAGATCAGCATCTCTTGATAGGCGGCCAGCTTTTCGACGATCAATTTTGCAAAGGCTTCTTTCTCCTCGCCGAAGTGTGCGCTGACGGCGCAGATCTTCTTGCCGCCGACCTTATATTGCAGGACTGCCAGATTGGCAATGCTATCCCCCAGGGTGAGGGTTTCCTGCTCTGCTACGTCGAAGAGGTCCTCTCTCCAGAACAAGGGAGCAAGTCTTGCAGGATCCTCCGTATCTTCACGGACGATACCGGTGTAGTTATCCGCTCTGGAGAACCGACGCTCAAAGATATAGGTTGCCTGCTGCAGGGCAATGATATCTGCTCTCAGACCGCCTACCATCTTGCGGAGGAACCAGACGTTGGTCACGTCGGGCTCTGCGCCCTGAAAAACACGCTGAGAATAGAATTTCAGAGATTTATGTACCTGCACCTCATTATAAATACCGTAGTGATCGGAAGGAAGCTGACCGTTTACCGTATCGTCCAACCGCTTATAGGTAATGGGGGTGACGTTGGGGGTCACGAAGCAGAAGTCGATGGCACCATGGGTACGTCCCTCCGGCTTATAGCCATGATAAGTAAAGCGCGTATCCTGCACGGTTGCCATATTGACGTCTACCAAATGGTCGGTCAAAAGCTTATAACCGGGAGAATGGGGATACATATTAAAGTCTGCCGTCAGGAAGCAGGCATCCGCCTTCATGGCTTCGATATACTTCAAAATCAAATTGCCGCTCTTCAACTGATTCTCATCGCCGAATCCATAATGGGTATTAAAGAACGCCACTGTGGTGCCTTCCTGCTTATCGAAGAGCTTCGCCCAAACGCAGATACGGTTGTAACCATAGTTGTCCCAAACACCGCTCTCGATGCTGGGGGTCTCGGAAAGCCAGAAATGACCATGATCCAGGCACTCAAACCGGGACTTTCTAAAGAGAAGCGGAGTAGACTCCAGGCTGTCCTTGGCGCGGTACTGATTGAGGATCGCGTACTCCTCGCCATAATCGCGCTCAATGCACTCCATCCAATCGGGAGTGGCCTCTTGCAAACCGACCAGATCTGCATCGTACTGATCCAGAATGGTCTTTAAGAGCGGAGCACGCACCGGGATGGCGTGCTCGCCGCTGCCACCGCATTTAATATTAAAAGAAATAATCTTCAGCATAACTTTAGTCCTCCAATATCATCGTTCCCATAATTCCATTATGGTCGGAAATATAACCCTTTCTCATCTTGGAATTAAAGATCTCATATTTCAACGGCTTAACGCTTTTGACAAACATATAATCGCAGATATGAGGCTCTGCCATCCCATTTCCTGCGCCGTGATAAGTGGGGGTGAAGTCCAAAGGTGCGACCTCCCGACGGAGATCCTTAAACTGCTCCCGCACTAGCTGATAGGCGGGGCTTCCGATACGGAAGTTAAAGGTACCGGTCAGAACAGTGGGAAGCGCTTCATAAACCTTGGCCTTTTCCAAAGCGATCTTCAGCTCTGCCAGCTGCTCCTCTTCCTGATGGCTGAGATGGAGATTGATAAGGCAAAGCTTCTGACCGGTTGCACGCTTTTTCAAAACAGCAAGGGTCATCGCGCCCTCTGCCAGCTCCTCTAAAAGCTCATACCGATCATCCAGCCAGACGATGGGGTCTGCCATCTCCCGATCCTTTTGGGCAACGATGGAAAAATCCTTCTGTATACGTTCACAATGCTCTGCGGAGTTCTCCTGAATGGCGCAAACGTCCATATCCAAAATCTTCAGACGGGTCCGTACGGAAGCATCCTTTGCATTAAAGGACAGTACGTGGATCGGCTGACGAACCTGCAGTTCGAAATAGAAGCCATAGTGATCGGAGGGGAATTCATCGTTGACCAGATCGTCCATTCTCTTTGCGGTGAGGGGGATGACGGTTTCGGGGGTAACGAAGCAGATATCAATGGGGCTGCCGGTGGTACGGTTCCGATTGTAACCGTGGCAGGTGTGACGGCGATCGTTGACGGTTGCTACGTTGGCATCGGTGAAATGCTGCTCCAAAAGCTTATAGCCTGCGCTGCCGTAGCTCATATTAAAGTCGGCTACCACCATTCCGCAGTCTACCTTCATCGCCTTAAAGTGGTTGATGATCAGCTGACCGCTCTTGACCTGATTTTCCTCACCGAAGCCATAGTGGGTATTAAAGAAGGTGAACTTGGTTCCTTCTTTTTTATCGTAAAGCTCAACCCAAAGGCAGATTCGATTATTGCCCCAGGTATCCCAACCGCCGCTTTCCACGTCCGGCGTATCAGAAAACCAGAAGTATCCTTTATCTAAGCACTCAAAGCGGGATTTCCGCCAAAGAATCGGGGTGGATTCCGGGCTGGTGCGAGAACGATAATGATTAAAGATCTCGTATTCTTCCCCATAGTCCTCTTCAATATGCTCCATCCACTTGGGCGTCGCTTCCTGCAAGCCGATGACGTCTCCGTCATACTGATCCAGTACTGTCTTTAAGAGCGGTGCCCGGTGGTCGATAGAAAATTCATTGGCACCACCGCACTTAATGTTAAAGGTGATTACTTTAATCATGCCGTTTCTCCTTTAAACTCTATTTGCCCTTATTCTACCACAGCCATCCAAAAAAAGGAACCCTTTTTAAGAAATAATATAGAAAAAAACAGACCCCACCGGGGGTCTGTTTTTTAAGTTCAATTAAACCAACTGAACGATCGCCATCTCAGCGCCGTCACCGCGACGGGGGCCGATCTTAACGATACGGGTGTAGCCACCGTTGCGCTCCTCATAGTTGGGAGCGATCTCGCTAAAGAGCTTATTGACTACATCTTCCTTGGTGATATAAGACAAAGCCTGACGCTTGCTATGCAGCGTGTTTGCTTTGCCCAGGGTGATCATCTTCTCGGTAGCTCTGCCCACTTCCTTAGCGCGGGTCAGAGTGGTCTCAACAGAACCATTCTCCAGGAGATAGGTCACCATGCCTCTGAGCATCGCCTTACGATGAGGAGTAGGGCGGCCCAATTTTCTATAACCGGACATAAGGTTAACCTCCTTGTTATACTATTTTATTCGTCGTCTTTCTTCAGCTGGAGACCCAGAGAAGCGATCTTGCCGATGACTTCATCCAGGGACTTTCTACCCAGGTTCCGAACTTTCATCATATCTTCTTCGCTCTTATTGATCAGATCCTCGACGGTATTGATACCGGCTCTCTTCAAGCAGTTGAAGGAGCGAACGGAGAGATCCAGTTCCTCAATGGTCATTCTGAGAGCGGTGATGGTACGGGATTCTTCCTTCTCCACCATGATCTCAGCATTCTTTGCCTTTTCGGAAAGATCAATGAACAGGGAAAGATGCTCGTTCATTACCTTTGCAGCCAAAGATACTGCATCGCTTGCAGAGGTAACGGAATTGGTCCATACCTCCAGCGTCAGTTTATCGAAATCAGTGATCTGACCTACGCGGGTATTCTCTACCTTATAGTTCACCTTGGTGACGGGAGAGAAATCGCTGTCTACAGCCAGCATATTGGCTTGGTTCTCCGTATAGACCTTATTCTTCTCTGCGGAGACGTAGCCACGACCGTGGTCGATGACCAGCTCAATATTCAGGACAGCCTCTTCACCCAGGGTAGCCAGAACATGATCAGGGTTCAGGATCTCCACGTCGCTATCGGCTTTAATATCACCGGCAGTAACAACGCAAGGACCTTTCGCCTCGATATATACGGTTTTTTGCTCGTCGCAATAGAGCTTCGGGATAATACCCTTAATGTTGAGGATGATCTCAGTCACATCCTCCTTGATGCCCTCGATGGTGGTGAACTCATGAGGAACATCATTGATCTTAGCTGCAACAACAGCACAACCGGGCAAAGAGGAAAGCAGAATCCGGCGCAGGGAGTTGCCCAGCGTCAAACCGTAGCCTCTTTCCAAAGGATCTGCAACAAACCGGCCGTATTCGCCGTTATCACCGATCACCTCGGTCTCGATCCGGGGTCTTTCTATCTCGATCATATCTAAAACCTCCTTATAATCTCGCCAAAATGCGAGTCCTTAATTCAAACATCCTAATCGGAGCGCATAGAAATGCGCCGCATATCCAAGTAAAGCCTTGATCGGGGCAAGCCCGATCCGGACATTATTTGGAGTACAACTCGACGATAAGATGCTTCTCGACGGGGAGGTCGATATCTTCGGCATCGGCAAAGCCGACAACCTTAGCGGTGGTGCCGTTGAGCTCCAACCACTTCACGATAGCACGCTTCTCATTGGCTTCCAGGATC